>JBDRVL010000014.1:0-12786 GCA_039801845.1 Caldifarciminota bacterium
TCCCTTCACCGCTATCAATTATTTGAATTTCGTAATAATCGTTGTGAAGAACCTCTTTTATTTCTATTCTTCCCGGATTATCACCAATCGCATCAATACTATTTTTTAATAAATTTTCTAAACCCCAACTGAAAAGGACCTCATCCAAAAGTAAAAGGGGATTACTTTTTAAGTTCAAAACCAATTCAATATTTAATGGCATTCTTCTTTGAAAATGCTGACAAACTCTTTCGATAACTTCTCTAATTGGCGTTTTAGTTAATTTCGGTGGCAATCCTATTCGCGAAAATCTTTCTATAGCAATCTCCATTTTCTTTATGTCTAAAGACATCTCTTCGTAATAATTTTTTTCGATCTTATCTTTTAGTGTCAAAAGCCAACCCATTAAAGAAGAAAGAGGCGTCGCTATTTGATGAGCAGTTTCTTTTGCTAAGAAAGTCCATAACTTTTCCTCCTCTCTTTTTTTATAAATAAAAATTGCCCAAATTCCCAAAAAAATAAATATCAATAAAATCAAAATTAAATAATAAGGATAAAAACGAATAAATTTAGCAGAAGGAGATAAACCATAATAAATTTCGCCGAGAAATTTTGTTGTATCGCCAATGTTAACTAAAATCGGAATTGGTGATTTCTCTTTCTTTAAAACTTCTATTTTTTTTCTTAATATTTCTCTCGTGGGATTTTTCCCTATATTCCGATAAGCGACAATTTCGCCTTTATCATCAGTTACAATCACCGGAAAATCAATTTTTTTAATTACTTCCTCAAAAATTATATCTAACTCATAAGAACTGCTTTCCCAATTTTCTTCTTGAGTTTTTGACATATATTTAGCAAAAATCCTCGACCGTAAAGTTATTTCTTCTTCCAATTTTCGAAAGAGAAAAGAAGAAACAATAAAAAATATTATTGTTAAAACTAAAAAAATAAAGACAAAATAACTAATTAAAAATTTTTTGCCTAACCTTATCTTCATTTTTATATTATATTTAAAAATAAAAAATTAGTCAATTTTAAAAATGAAATATATTAAGAAAGTTTAATTAAGTTTTAGAACAAAATTTTACTAAATTTTTCAATCGGATTTCAAATTATTATATTTTATATTCCTCGTTATTATCTTTCTGAGCAATAACGCCTTTTTAATTAATTCGATTCGGTAAAGTAATATTTTCTTAAAACCAGAAATTAAGAACGCTATAATTATTACATAAATTTTAGTAAAATTATTAACAAACGATTAAACAACTGAATACTTTTACGCAAATATGGAAAATAACTTTATTAATAATAAACAATATCTGCAAAAGTAAATAAAGAATTAAATATGAGAAAACTTTTCTAATAGTTATTTTATCTGTTTTCTTTTGATTTGGGATATTTATGATAAATAGAATAATAAATTTCTGGATATCTATCTTTTCCACCCAGCAGAAGAAATACTTCAGGCATTTTTTGTTTGGCTAAATTACTCATTTTTTGGGTAATCTCTCTAATTTCCCATTGGGCTTCTTTATCTTCTCTTAATCGTGAGATATGATAAAGTTCTCTGGGATTCAAACCAATTAGAATCCTTTTTCGATGAGCATTCGTTAAAATATATTGAGCTTTTTCAATTCCCAATTTTTCTTTTAAAGAATAAAAAAGTTCTTCAACCTCTTTCATTTTTTTTCTAAATTCTTTTTCCAAATTCTTATCAATAACAGATGGAGGAATAGTAAATTTTAATTCTGGATTATAATATTGGCTTATCAAAGTCATTAATCTATGCCTTTTTAATTGAGCAAAAGCAGCAGCACTTATTACAACTTCGAATACTAAAAATCCTAATTCAAACTCTCTTGGAACAGAATCATAAAACTCTAAGTATTCTAAACTTTTTTTGACAATCGCCTCTTTTTCTTTAGGGCTTAAAGATAAACTTTTGACGAAAGAATTAGAAAGATAAGGATAAAGAAGTGCCTTAGGAATCAAATCATTATTGTAATAGGCAATTAATCGAATATCTTCAACTTCTTCTCTAACATTTTTAAATTGTGGAAATTTTTCCAAAAAGCTTTTTAGTTCCTCTTTGGTTTTTAATTCATAATCGGTTGCCTGGTAATATCTCAAAAGGGATGGAGCAATCTTTTTAACTTTATTGAAAATTTTTTTTCCTAATTCTTTAATTTCCGACAATGCTGAAGCAGAAAATTTTCTTAACATATATTCTAAACTTCGTGCATTTATTGTCATACCTAATTGAGTATAAGTAGCCAAGGGCAAAAGATAGCGAGCATCTTCCTTAGGTATCCCTTTTTTAATAAAATCTTCGTAAGTAGCAAAAAGTTTTCTAACTATCTTTTTATATCTTTCTCCAATTTTAGTATTTTTTATTTCTTGAGGAATAAAAAAGCCTTCTTTTAATTTTACATATCTTTGAGATCTTTCCGTATAGGATGCTAAACGAAAATGTTCGACTTCTTCTACTGCTAATCGGGATATTTTAATAATATCAATATTAAAAATGCTATGTTCCGCAACCGAAGAATGTCCCATTTCAAAAATAACTCTTCTGTTTGTTTCCCTTGCCTTTTCAATTTCCTTTAGAGCAATTTTTCTTAATTTATCAACTGGTAAGTCATAACGGCTAATCCGGGCATAGGCACAAGATAAACTTTCTGGTGTTAAAAACTTTTTATACCGAGAAGGTATTTTCTCTAAAATCTCTGTGTCTACATTATAGCCAGCTAAATTTATTTTCATAATCTAAAAAATACTAAAAACTTGATTTTTTTTCAAGTTTCTTTATAATAAAAAATTACGCGGAGGAAGAAATGGTAAGAGTAGCAATAAATGGTTTTGGTCGGATCGGCAGATTAGTTTTAAGAATTGGATTAGAAAATAAAAATTTAGAATTTGTGGCTATTAACGATGTGGCTGATGGTAAAATTTTGGGGCATCTTTTAAAGTATGACTCAATTCATCGTCAATTTCCTTACGAAATCAAAGCAGAAAAAGATAAATTGATTGTAAAGGGTCGAGAAATTTTTGTGCTAAATGAAAAAGATATTAAAAATTTACCTTGGGAAAAATTAAAGGTTGACATTGTAATTGAAGCAAGCGGTGTATTTCGCAAAAAAGAAGAATTAGAATTCCATCTTAAAAATGGTGCCAAAAAAGTAATTTTAACTGCGCCACCTAAAGATGAAAAAGAAATTAAATCTTTTGTCTTGGGGATAAATGAAAAAGATTATAATCCAGAAAAAGACCATCTTATTTCTAACGCCTCTTGTACAACTAATTGTCTTTTACCATTAATAAAAGTTCTTCACGAAAATTTTGAAATCCTTTCTGGTTATATGACTACAATCCATGCTTATACTAATGACCAAAGAATTTTAGACGCTCCCCATAAGGATTTACGTCGGGCTCGGGCTTGTGGTTTATCAATAATTCCTACCAGTACCGGTGCAGCGAAAATGATTGGTATTATCTTTCCCGAATTAAAAGGAAAAATTTCCGGAATTGCCGTAAGAGTTCCGGTGGCAAATGTTTCAATGATAGATTTATCTTGTGTGGTAAAAAAGAAGACTAATAAAGAAGAAGTAAATCAAGCATTTAAAAAAGCTAGTGAAACTTATCTAAGTAAATATCTAAAATATAGCGAAGAAGAGCTTGTTTCTCAGGATTTTATTGGTAATCCTTATTCTTGTATTTTTGATGCTACCCTTACCGAAGTAATTGAAGGAAATTTTATTAAAGTGTATGCTTGGTATGATAACGAGTGGGGATATTCTTGCCGAGTAGTTGAATTAACTGAACTTGTGGCAAAATATTTGAAGTAGGATGAAATCAATAAAAGATATTAATTTGGAGCAAAAGAAAATATTTTTAAGAGTTGATTATAATGTTCCTTTAAAAGATGGAAAAATCATTGACGACTCCCGAATTAAAGCCTCTTTGGAAACTATTCTTTATATTTTAAATTTTCCTACTACTCTTTTTATTGCTTCCCATTTAGGAAGACCGAAAGGAGAGAAAAAAAAGGAATTTTCTTTATTTCCAATTGCTTCTCATTTATCAAAACTTTTAAATAAAGAAATAATCTTTTTAGAAGATTGTGTAGGCGAAAAGGTTTTAGAGAAAAAAAGAAAAGCCAAATTTGGTGAGATTTATTTATTAGAAAATCTTAGATTTTACAAAGAAGAAGAAAAAAATGATTTGGATTTTGCAAAGGAGTTAGCCAAAGAGATCGATGTATATGTAAACGATGCTTTTTCTGCTTCTCATCGGGCGCACGCTTCTATTGTCGCTATTGTCCAGTTTATAAAAGAAAAGTGTGCCGGCTTCCAATTTCTAAAAGAGATTGAAAATTTGAAAAAAGTATTAGAAGATATTAAGAAGCCAGCAATTTTAATAATTGGCGGAGCAAAAATTTCTGATAAATTAGGAGTAATAAAAAATCTCTTACCCAAGGTAGATAAAGTTCTGTTAGGCGGTGGTGTGATTTTTACCATCCTTAAAGCTTTGGGATATGAAATTGGTAAATCGATTTGTGAAGAAAATCTTCTAAAAGAAGGAGAATATTTAGCCAAAGAAGAAAAAGTTATTCTACCAAAGGATATTTTAATTGCTTCAGAAATCTCGGAAAATGCTCATTACTATAATACTCCAATAGAAGAGATAAGAAAAGACTATTATGGTGTAGATATTGGTAGAGAAACAATTGCTCAATATGTGAAAATAATTAAAGAAGCAAAGACGATCGTATTTTGTGGTCCTTTAGGAATATTTGAAATTGAACCCTTTAGTTGTGGAACGAAAGAAATTATAAAAGCAATTTCCCAAGCAACGGAAGATGGCGCTTTCAGTTTAGCAGGCGGTGGAGATACTATTGCGGCAATTAATAAATTTAATTACGTTGATAAATTTTCTTTTCTCTCTATGGCTGGCGGTGCTACTTTAGAATTTTTGGAAGGAAAAGAATTGCCTGGTTTAAAGGTTCTTAATAATTGAAAATGAAAAAAAGAAAAGTCTTTATTGGTGGTAATTGGAAAATGAATTTTAATCATTTAGAAGGGAGAGAATTTGTTGAAAAACTATTACAATCGATTAGAAATATAGAAGAAAAAGAAATTGTTATTTTTCCACCTTTTACTACTCTTTTTTCAGTAGCAGAAATTATCAAAGATACCAAAATCAAATTAGGAGCCCAAAATACCCATTGGGAAGATAAAGGTGCTTTTACCGGTGAAATTTCGCCACTTTTTTTACTTGCTTTAGGTTGTGAATACGTAATAATTGGCCACTCGGAAAGAAGAAAATATTTTTTCGAAAGTGATGAAATAATAAATAAGAAAATTAAAAAATCTTTAAGTAGTAATCTAAAACCGGTATTTTGTATTGGAGAAAATTTAGAAGAAAGAAAAACAGGAAAAACCTTAGCAGTTATTGAAAGCCAATTAAAAAAGGGGTTAAAAGATATAAAAGAACTGAATGGAATGGTAATTGCTTATGAACCGGTTTGGGCAATCGGAACTGGCATAAATGCCCTTCCAACACAAGCGAGCGAAGTTCATAGTTTCATTCGTGATTTTATTTTAAAAAATTATGGAAAAGAGGTTAGCGAAAATTTAAGAATTATTTACGGTGGTAGCGTAAATAAAGATAATATTAAAGATTTATTAAAAGAGGAAGAAATTGATGGAGTATTAATTGGTGGCGCAAGCATAAAATTAGATGAATTTATTCCAATTATTAATCTTGATTTATAAAAATTTTTTGTTAAAATAAAAAATATGTTTACTTTTTTATTAATTTTACATATTTTAGTATGTTTAATTTTAATATTTATTGTTCTTTTGCAACAACCCCAAAAAGGTGGTATGTCTTTAATTTTCGGTGGCGGTGAATCAATTTTTGGCGGCGGTGGTATCTCTCCTTTTATGATTAAGTTAACCTCAGCAATTGCTGCTTTACTTTTAATCACATCAATCGGCTTGGTATTGGCTTCTCAGCCAAGAATTCAAAAAGCCCAACAAAAAGCAACTGTTACTGAACAACAAAAAAGATAAAATGTTTGCGATTGCTGAAATTAAAGGATTTGAATATTTTGTAAAAGAAGGTGACAAACTAATTATCCCCCGAATTAAGGCAGAAATAGGAGAAATTGTTAAATTTAATGAAATATTGTTTTTAAAATCTAATGATAAAGTATGGATAGGAACACCAAAAGTTGAAGGCGCTTCAATTGAAGCTAAAGTATTATCTCATTTTAAAGGAAAGAAAATTATCGTCTTTAAATTTCGACGAAGAGAAAATTATCGTCGAAAGAAGGGATTCCGACCTTTATTAACCGAAATTGAAATTCTTAA
This sequence comes from Caldifarciminota bacterium, assembly GCA_039801845.1. Taxonomy (GTDB): domain Bacteria; phylum Hydrothermota; class Tepidihabitantia; order Tepidihabitantales; family DTDR01; genus DTDR01. The sequence goes on from JBDRVL010000014.1 coordinate 6,360, forward strand.
AATTAATTTTCCTCAAGAAAGTTGAATTTTTATTTCTAATGGGCGGTAGAGGATTTGAACCTCTGACCTTCGGTATGTGAGACCGACGCTCTAACCAACTGAGCTAACCGCCCTTTAAAATTAATAATAATGAAATTTCCAAACAAATCAATATTTTTAATTACCGGTAAACCAGGTATTGGAAAAACAACTTTAATTAAAAAAATTGCCCTCTCTTTTAATTTAAAAGATATTTGTGGATTTTATACCGAAGAAATAAGAGAAAAAAACGAGAGGGTAGGTTTTAAAATTATCACTTTCCATAAAGGCGAAGGAATTTTGGCTCACATTAATTTTCATTCGCCATACAAAATTTCTAAATATTATGTAGACATTCAAAATTTTGAAAAATTAGTCATTCCTGAACTAAATTTAGCAAATGAAAAGAAGATTATCTTGATAGATGAAATTGGTAAAATGGAACTTTTTTCTAAAAGATTTAAAGAAAAAATAATTGAAGTCTTTAGATTAGATAAAATTATTGCTGCTACTATTCCTATCTCCAAAATTGAATTTGTTGAAAAATTAAAATCTCTGCCACAAACAAAAATTTATGAGGTAACCTATCACAATCGAAATTCTCTATTAAAAATTTTAAAAGAAGAAATATCTAATTTATTACCTTATTCTAATAATTCTGGTGGGAGTTAATATTACATCTACTTTAATGTCATGGGGCTCGGCTAAATAAGAAAAATCTTCTAACACCTGACAATCATGAACAATAGTAATCACCAAAGGTTTTTTAAGTAATCCCCTATTTTTTAATTCGTAATATTCCCTATCACCATAACCTTTTCCTTTTCCCAAGCGATTTCCTTTCAAATCTACTGCCACACTTCCTTGGATAAAAATTTCAATAAAAGTTTTTGGTTCTTTACCATATTTCTTAAAATTTTTAATGGTTATTGCTTTATCGGCGATTTCTTTCCCTTTTATTTCTAAAAAACCTTCTATATGAGGTAAGGCAACAATTAGTGTTTTGCCTTCTTTTAATATTATTCTTCTCGCTTCCTTTAAAACACTATCAGGAGCAGAAAATATGCCTTGGGCTTTCCAAAATTCTTTAATTTCGTATAATTTTCTTGCTGCCTTTTCACTTCCTATAAAATTAGGAATTCTTCCATAACAAGGTCGGGGAAAAGTAACGAGATTATTTTTTTCCATATATTCCCAAATATTTTCTCTTATTTCTTCTTTACTTCTCATATTATATTATACCAAATGACTGGACTAAGACAATAGTTACTACTGATATAATAATCAGAAATTTAGCAAAATTTTCATTTAGAACGATAATGCTCTCTTTGAGAACACTCTTCTTTATCTATTTCCCAACATCTTAACTCCATCATAACTAATTAACAAAAGGTCCATTGGTATCTTCTATCTCCAACTCCAAAGCGGAAAAAATTTTTCTCTTTTTTGGACAAAGCCTCTGGCTTTGATTTCCTTATTAAGACAAATGAACTAACCAGATTTATCAAAGAAATACCAAAAGGGAAAGAGCAATACCCTTCACCACCTTTAAAATTTTATGTAATTAGGTGATTTTTGGTTAAATTAGGTGATTTTTTCATTTGCTTTCAAGGTATTTTTGACTATATTATTTATTAGTAATGGTTTCTAAAAGGAGTGTTTATGAATGGGAATAATAAAAAATTAAAATTGATAGTAAGGAGATTAAAAAATAATCCGCCGATTATTATCTCTTGTGATATTAAGCCTGTTGAAATTTATAATTATAAAAGTTCCTTAACTGCCTGGTATGTTTTTCTAGAAAATATCATGAGATTATATAAAAGAACTTGAAGAGAAGGAGAAGAAGGGGGGTAGAGGGGAGTAATACGGGGTATGTCTCTGGTATATGATTAATAATAATCTTATTAAGATGAATAATAATAGTCTTGTTAGGATGAATAATAATGACCTTATTAGTGCTAATAATGTTCTTCCTATTAAGCGTATTAATGATAATATTCTGTTGAAGATTTAGGTAGGTATTGAAGATATGGCAGGTAGCACAAGGTATGACCTTGAGCACCTATTATGGATAATTTAAGGACGGCTCACAGAAAGACAATTCCAAAATATATAAATTTCTGTAATTGGTTAAGACACCGTTATTAGTGATATAAATATAATAAAATAATCGGAAAATTAGCAAAATTTTTATTTAGAACGAGAATGCTCTCTTTGAGAAAATTCTTCATCTTAATCTATTTCCCAACATCTTAACTCCATCATAACTAATTAACAAAAGGTCCATTGGTATCTTCTATCTCCAACTCCAAAAATAGGAAAGAATCCTCTTCTTTCTTTTGGCGTTCTTTTTAGGATGCCTAATTATTTATAAAGGGCATTTCATACCTTAAATATTCTTATTAATAACTATATCTTAGCACATTTACTAAAAATCATTGATTTTTAAAAGTAATTTGTTAATATTTTTAAAAAAGGAGAATTTATGCGTGAATTTACTAAATATGTTCACGGAAAAGAAATTTTGGGAGAAAAATTTACTCGTTCTTTATCAGTGCCAATTTATCAAACAGCAATTTTTACATTTTCTTCTGCTGAGGAAGGTGCCAGTATCATTGCCAAAGAGAAAGAAGGTTATTTTTATACTCGTTTAGGAAATCCTACGATTAAAGCTTTTGAAGAGAAAATGGCATTTTTAGAGGAAGGAGAAGATGCTTGTGCTTTTGCTTCGGGAATGGCAGCAATAACCGCAGTAATTTTTTCTTTAACAAAAACCGGTGATGAAATTTTAGCTTCTTATCCTATATATGGTTGCACTTACTCTCTTTTTACTTCAATCCTTACCAATTTGGGAATCAAAGTTGAATGGCTTAGAGCAAAGAATTTTTTAGAGGAATTAAAAAAGAAAATAAATGAAAAAACGAAAATTGTTTTTATTGAAACTCCTACTAATCCAACAATTGAGGTGATAGATATAAAAGAAACAGCAGAAATTGCTCATCAATATAATGCAAAAGTTGTTGTTGATAATACTTTTGCTACCACCTTCAATCAGAAACCTTTGAGACTAAAAGCCGACATCTCTCTTCACTCTGCCACAAAATATATCTCTGGCCACGGCGACACTTTAGGTGGAGTGGTAATTAGTGATAAAGAAACAATTAAAAACTTAAAAGAAAATTTGGTAAGAAATTTTGGTGCGGTAATGAGTCCTTTTAATGCTTGGTTATTATTAAGAGGTTTGAAAACTTTAGCATTAAGAATGAGTAAACATAACGAAAATGGATTAAAAGTTGCTGAGTTCTTAGCGAATCACCCAAAAATAAAGTGGGTCTCTTATCCCGGACTTTCTTCCCATCCTCAATACGAAATTGCCAAAAAACAAATGAGTGGTTTTTCTAGTATGATTGCTTTTGAACTAAAAGGTGGTAGAGAAGCCGGAAGAAAATTGATGAACAATATTAAATTATGTGTTTGTGCGGTAAGTTTAGGAGATACAGCAACTCTTATTGAACATCCCGCCTCCATGACCCATTTTACTTATTCTAAAGAAGATTTAGAAAAATCAGGAATTAGTGAAGGGCTTGTTCGAATGTCCGTCGGAATTGAAGATGCTGAGGATATTATTGAAGATTTAGACCAGGCTTTAGCCAAAGTATGAATGATAAAATTGATGAAATTGTCAAAAAGAATCCCCAATATAAAAAAGAAGCCTACCTCTTTGTTTTGGATGCCTTAGAATATACCAAAAGGAAATTAAAAGTTTCTAATCATATTTCGGGTCAGGAATTACTTTTGGGTTTTAAGGAATTAGCCCAAAAGGAATTTGGTATTTTAGCAAAAATTGTGTTAGAACATTGGGGGATAAAATCTACTGACGATGTGGGTGAAATCGTTTTTAATCTCTGTGAGGCAAAGATTTTAACGAAAAGAGAAAATGATAAAAAAGAAGATTTCGCTAATTTTTTTGATTTTGAAGAAGAGTTTATAAAAAAATATCAACCTTCATCTAAAGAAGAGATAAAGAAAAATCTTCAAAAAGAATAAGCAAAAATGAAATTTAGCAGAGTATTTGAAAATATTCCGCAGGTCTTTTCCCGTTTTGGTAAAGAATACGAAGAAAGAAAAGAACAAATTGATTATTCTTGGGCAATTTACAATGCTTTAAAAAATAGTGAAATTTTAATTATTGAAGCCGAGACCGGCATTGGTAAAACCTTAGGTTATCTCTTACCGGCAATTTTTTACGCTAAAAAATATAATAAAAGAGTATTAATTTCTACTTATACCAAAGTATTGCAAAATCAAATTTTAACTTCGGACATTCTCTTAGCAAAAGAAGTTTTAAATATTGATTTTCATTACGCAGTAGCTTATGGAAGAGAAAATTATTTCTGTAAAAGGAGAATAAAACAAACTTTTAATTATAAACTTTTTGAACTTCCTGAGGAAAAAGAAGAATTAATTAGAATTCGTCAACTATTGGATACCGGTGATAAAGAAAAAATTAACTTTTTGGAAACTATTCCTCTTTCTTTAAAAGAAAAAATTATATGTGCCGCAGAAGCTTGTCTCAATGAAGAATGTAAATATTACTTTGAATGCTTTTATCAAACAGCCAAAGAGGAATGGAAAAAGAGTGATATTTTGATTGTCAACCACGCCTTATTTTTTGCCAATTTAAATTTAGAATTCCCAATTTTACCCGAATATCAAGCAATAATCTTTGACGAAGCCCATTCTATAGAAGATATTTGTGCCAACTCTTTTGGCTTTTCTATTAGTGAAAATAATCTTAAAGGTCTTCTTCTCCGATTATATAATCCGAAAGCGAAAACGGGTCTATTAAAAATTTTAAAATTACCAGATAAAAAACTGAGGGAATACCAAAAGGAGATTCTTTCTCTTCTTAATAATTTAGACGATTATTTTCAAGGAATAAAAAATTTTTTGGCAAGCGAAAAGAAAAAAAGAATAAAAGGTGATTTGCCAATTTTACCTAATTTTCTTATCCCATTAGTGCATCTTCAAGAGAATGTCGCTGAAGATATTCAAAAAATTGATAACAAAGAAATAGCCATTGAATTTGTCGCTTGGATAAAAGAAGTAGAAGAAAAGATAAAAAACATTGAGAATTTTTATAAAGGAAAGGATAATTTTGTCTTTTGGATTGCCCAAGAAGAAAATTCTCTCTCTTTAAATGCTGCTTTAGTGGAAATCCAAGAAGTAATAAAAGAAAATCTTTTAAGTAAAAAAATACCAATAATTTTTACCTCTGCTACTTTGAGGGTAAAGGAAGATTTCAACTTTTTTGCTTCTCGCTTAGGAATTGAAAAATATGATAGAAAATACTTTCCCTCACCTTTTGATTATTCTCAACAGGCTTTAGTTTATATTGAAAAAAATATTCCTTTACCGACTGAAGAAGAATTTTTTTATAAAAAAGCAGCAAGAATAATTAACGATGTTATTCACCATGCTCAAGGTAGAACATTGGTTTTATTCACCAGTTTCAAAGCATTAAAGAGAGTTTACGAGTTATGTGATAAGACAAAATACCCAATCTTATTGCAGGATGAAAATTCGTCTCCTGCTTTTCTTTTATCAGAATTTCAAAAAAATATTAATGCCTCTCTTTTTGCTACCGGTTCCTTTTGGCAGGGAATAGATGTTCCCGGAGAATCCCTTTCTTGCTTAATAATAACCCGTTTACCCTTTGATGTTCCCGATGAACCAAGAATTGAAGGAATTAAAGAGAAATTAAAGAAAGAAAATTTAGACCCTTTTTGGCATTATCAATTACCTAATGCGGTTTTAAAGTTTCGACAAGGATTTGGTCGGTTAATTAGAAGCAAAGAAGATTACGGAGTTATTGTAATTTTAGATAAGAGAATATTAGAAAAATCTTATGGTAAATATTTCCTAAATTCCTTACCAAAAACTGTAAGAATTACTGACAATATTAATCTTCTTATTAATTTTTTAAAGAATGTACCAACCAAATTTTCTGAAAGTTAATTTAGAAGAAAAATTAAAGGAGTTAGAAAGGTTTTTCTCTCCTTGTAAAATTTGTCCGAAAGAATGTAATGCTTTAAGATTAAATAATGAAAAAGGAGATTGCCAAATTGGCCGATACGCAATAGTTAGTAGTTTTGGACCCCATTTTGGTGAGGAAGAAGAGTTGGTAGGAGAAAACGGTTCGGGAACAATCTTTTTTTCCGGCTGCAATCTCCATTGTGTTTATTGTCAAAATTACGAAATTAGTCAATATATTGAAGGAAAAGAAGTAAAACCAGAAGAAATAGCAGAAATGATGTTGAGATTACAAAGGATGGGTTGTCATAATATTAATTTAGTAAGCCCAACCCATGTAATCTTCCAGATTTTAGAATCCCTAATAATTGCC
>JBDRVL010000015.1:0-12236 GCA_039801845.1 Caldifarciminota bacterium
CCACCTTAAACTTTTACCTTTATTTGCCCAACTTTTAACTTGATTAGGAAAAGGGAAACGATAAAAAGAAACATTTAACTCAACAGCATTTAATTTAGAATTTTTAAGATACCAATCAAAAGTACCCTCTAAGTTCCAATCATAATACCAACCAGAAGTTCCCACATAAATTTCCATTGGTTAATAATAATTAAAATTAAAGATTTTTCAAAATAACAGATTACACTATAATACAAATACCATTTTGAGCAGATATGGTAATACGACTACATTTTTTGATAAGTAGATTTTGGAAAAAGAATATCTACCAAATTTATGGGATCAAGAAAGTATAATAAAAATTTATAAAGACACGGGATAACACCTTTAAAAATTATCGATAAGACATTACGGAAAATGAGAATTTTAAATACTCCATAACGCAAATATAAAAAAAGAAGGATTTGTCTCCTATCTATTCCTTTGACATTTCAAAATTTTTGATTATATTCAGTTATGTTTATTAGAATGTGTAAATATTTTCCCAATAGAATAAAATGGAAAAAAATTATACAGGGGAAAGTAAAAACCTAATTGAGGGAACACTACGGGGTAGGACTATGGCATTGGAATATTTCTAAGTTTATTAGAAATAATAACAATCCTTTTATTAACGGTAATAATAATAACTTTATTAGTGCGAACAATTATGCTTTTATTAATGGCTTTAATAATAAGTTTATTTTTAAGAATTTTATAGGGCTTAAATAACCTATGGATGTTGGGCTACCCAGATGGAAATTTCTGACAGAAAGAAGAGTGATAAAATGTTGCTCTATTCAGGATATCTTTATTATTCAGTTAGACAATAAATAAAAGGCTCTTTTGTCTCAAGGCATTCTTTAACCTTCATATTTCTTTTAACACATTTACTAACCAAAATTGACTTTAAACTTATTTTAAATTATAATATTTTAAATGCGAGGATGGCGGAACTGGCAGACGCGCTGGATTTAGGATCCAGTCCCGTAAGGGGTGGGGGTTCAACTCCCCCTCCTCGCATAAAAGGAGTAAAAGTTGAACATTTCAATAACTAATAAAAATGATTATTTAAAAGAAGCTAATATAATTATTGAAAAGGAGACTGTAGAAAAGAAGATTGATGAAATATTAGAATTTTATAAAGACAAAATTGCTATCCCGGGTTTTAGAATTGGTAAAGCACCTAAAGAAATTATTTATAAAAAATTAAAAAAAGGAATTGATGAATTGGTAATCGAAAGATTAATTAATGAAACTTATGAAAACTTAATAAAAGAAAATGACTGGCAACCTCTCGGAGAAATAAAAATTTCTGAATACGAACTTACTCCCGAAAAAGAACTAAAGTTTACTATTCTTTTAGAGGTAATTCCTGATTTTTCCTTAAAGGAATATAAAGGAATTCCTATTAGAAAATTGGAAATAACCGGTTTTGATAAAGAATTTGAAGAAAAAGTTAAAACCTTGCAGGAAAAATGTGCTACCTATACCGAACTTGACCGACCAGCAAAAGAAGGAGATTTTCTTTTGATTGATTATTCTTTATTAGATGAAAATAATAATTTATTAGAAAAAAAAGAAAATCTTTTAATAAAAATTGGAGATAAAAAAAACCATCCGGAAATTAATAATAATTTAATAGGCATTGAAAGTGGTAAAGAGGTTTCAATAAAAGTGAATAATTATCAATATAAAATTTTTGTTCGCTCAGTAAGGGAGCAGCATCTTCCGGAAATTAACGACAAATTTGCCCAAGATCTTGGTTTCGAAGACTTGAATGCTTTAAAAGAAGAAATTGAAAACGAAATCAATGAGGAAAGGGAGAAAATGCTCGAAGAAAATAACAAAAAAGAAGTGATTGAGTATTTACTTAATAATCATGAGTTTCAACCGCCTCCGTCACTGGTTAAAGAAAATTTCCAATTTTTTTTAAATAATTTAAATAAGAAAGAAGAGGATTTAACTGAAGATTTAAAAGAAAAACTCTTAAAAGAAGCAGAAAAAAAAGCAAAATTAAGTTGTCTTTTGCTAAAAATTGCTAAAAAGGAAAATATTGAGGTTAGTGAAGAAGAATTAGAAGAAAAGATAAGAGAGTTCGAAGAGGTAGAGGAAGAAAAAATTTATCTATTAAAAAAAAGCGAGCATCTAAAAAGAGCAATTTTGGAAGAAAAAGTTTTAAAATTTTTAATAGAGAATGCAAAAATAGTGGAAGATTAAAAGGAGGTTTAAAATGTACGTGCCGATTGTCATTGAACAGACCTCTCGTGGTGAAAGAGCTTATGATATTTATTCCCGATTATTAAAAGAAAGGATAATTTTTTTAGGCTCGCCAATAGACGATAATGTGGCTAATTTAATTATTGCTCAACTTCTCTTTTTAGAAGCGGAAGATCCGGATAAAGATATCTACCTTTATATCAATTCTCCCGGTGGTTATGTGTCTTCGGGATTAGCAATTTATGATACAATGCAGTATATTAAACCAAATGTGGTAACTATCTGTATGGGTTTAGCTGCAAGCATTGCTGCCTTGCTATTGGCAGCAGGTACAAAAAATAAAAGATATGCCTTGCCCAATTCCCGAATTATGATTCATCAACCAGAAATTCACGGACTTTCTGGCCAAGCAACAGATATTATTATTCATGCCAAAGAAATTACCCGTTTAAAAGATCGCCTTAACTCTATTCTATCAATTCATACTGGTCAACCAAAAGAGAAAATTGAAAAAGATTCAGACCGAAATTTCTTTATGTCGCCAGAAGAAGCAAAAGAATATGGAATAATTGATGAAATAATTACAAAAAGAAAATAATGAAAGAGATCCGCTGCTCCTTTTGCGACCGGCCACAAGTAGTTTTAAAAAATATAATTGCTGGTAGAAAAGGTTATATCTGTGAAGATTGTGTTAGAATCTGTTATAATATATTAAAATCCCAGGAGAAAATCACAAATGATGTTCTTACATTAAAACAAATTCCTACGCCCTTGGAAATTAAAAAATTTTTAGACGAATATGTAATTGGTCAGGAACAAGCAAAAAAAATTATCTCGGTAGCTGTTTATAACCATTATAAAAGAATTATTGCTAATAAAACCGATATTGAAATAGAAAAAAGTAATATTCTTTTAGTTGGTCCAACCGGTGTAGGTAAAACATTAATTGCGGAAACTTTAGCAAAATTTTTAAAAGTTCCTTTTTCTATCTCTGATGCCACTCCCTTAACCGAAGCCGGTTATGTGGGCGAAGATGTCGAAAATATTCTTTTAAGATTAATCCAAGCGGCTGATTATAATATTCCTTTAGCGGAAATTGGTATTGTTTATATCGACGAAATTGATAAAATTAGTAGAAAAAGTGATTCACCTTCAATAACTCGCGATGTCTCTGGTGAAGGTGTTCAACAAGCTTTATTAAAAATTTTAGAAGGTACAATTGCTAATGTTCCGCCCCAGGGTGGAAGGAAACATCCTGAGCAATCTTATATCCAAATTAATACCCGAAATATTTTATTTATTGCTGGTGGTGCTTTTCATGGGTTAGAAAAAATTATTGAAGCAAGATTAAAACAACAAAGTATTGGATTTAAAGCTGAAATTTATTCCCAAAAAGAAAGAAGCACAGACGAACTTCTTAGTTTGGTGGAACCGGAAGACTTAATAAAATATGGCTTAATCCCAGAATTTATTAGTCGATTTCATGTAATTGCTCCTCTTCATTCTTTAGATAAAAATGCTTTGATTGATATTCTAACTAAACCAAAGAATGCGCTTGTTAAACAATATGAAAAAATTTTTGAAATGGAAGGAGTAAAATTAACATTCACACCAGAAGCTTTAGAAATGGTTGCAGAATGTGCTTTGAAGAAAAAGACCGGTGCTCGTGCTTTAAGGAGTATTTTAGAAAAAACCATGTTGGATATAATGTTTAACCTTCCTAATATGAAAAATATTAATGAGTGTGTTATCACTCCCGAAGTAATCTTAGGAAAAGAAAAACCGATTTTTATCGAAAATCAATATAAAAGGAAAAAGGCATAAATGTTTTTTCTTATTTTATTTTTATTTACTCAATCTAAGGAATTAGAAATTTGGGCAAAAATTACTACCCAAGGAGTGAAAAGAAAAATTCCAATAACTATTGCTGATTTTAATATTGAAAAGGAATTAATTAATAATTATTCATCTTTTGCTCAAGAGATTAAAAAAATAATTATTAATGATTTAGATTTTTCTTTGTATTTTAAAATCTGTTATCCCGAAAGTAATAAAATTTACTCAACTGACGAAAAAAAAATTGATTTCAAAGGCTGGCGAACTACCGGTGCCGATATTCTGGTTTGCGGAGATGTATTTTTGAAAAAAAAGAAAATTTTTGTAAGAATCCGATTATACGAGTTAAATATCCAAAAATTAATTACCAAAAAAGAATATGAATATTCTTTAGAAATAAATCTAAGACATTTTGCCCATAAAATAAGCGACGACATAATTAAAATTTTAACCGGCAATGATGGTGTATCTCTCACAAAAATTGTCTTTCTTGTCAAAAGGGGAACGGGAAAAGAGATAATGCTTTGTGATTATGATGGTTATAATCTCCAACAATTAACTAATGATGGGAAATTAAAATTATCTCCTGAGTGGTCAAAAAAGGGAGACAAAATTATCTATTCTGCCTATGATAATAACATTTTAAAAATTTACCTTTATGAGTTAAATATCAAAAAAACAAAAATTTTATATGGAGAGAAAGGGATATCAGCCACTCCCACTTTTTCATGGGATGATAAATATATTGCTTTTTCTATGGCTCAGGAAGGTAATATGAATATTTCTCTAATTCCTTCTACCGGTGGAAAACCGCAAAAAATAACCTATACCTCTTCAGTTGCCATCTCACCTTCTTTTAGCCCTTCCAATAAACAAATTGTTTTTTGTTCCGATCGCTCAGGTACGCCACAAATATATATTGTAAACGTTGATGGAACAAATTTAACAAGATTAACTTATGAAGGAAATTATAATACCTCTCCTAATTGGTCACCTAAGGGTGATTTAATAGTATATGTGGGCAGAACAAAAAACAATAAAAACCAAATTTTTTTAACTGACATATATGGATCTTTTATAAAACAACTTACCTTCGAAGGTAACAACGAAGACCCTTACTTCTCACCCGATGGACTTCATATCGTCTTTTCTTCCGACCGCACGGGGTCTTGGGAAATATACACAATGCATTACGACGGCTCCAATCAAAAAAAAATAACTAATTTGGGAAATGCAACTTCTCCTGCTTGGTCACCAATTTATAAGTAAAATAATTTAAGATTTTTCTTTTTGGGTTAGATAGGCATAGATAAACTCATCTATTTCGCCATTTAAAACTGCTTCTACATTAGAAGTTTCGTAATTTGTGCGGTGATCTTTTACTAATTGGTAAGGAAATAAAATATAAGAACGGATTTGATAACCCCAGGCAATCTCTGTCTTTTTTTCTTCATATTTTTTTAATTTTTCTTTCTGTTTTTCTTCATAATATTTATATAATCTTACTTTCAAAATTTTTAAAGCATTTTTTTTATTTAAAAATTGAGACCGTTCATTCTGGCAACTTACGGTAATGCCGGTAGGAATATGAGTAATTCTTACTGCCGTGGCTACTTTATTCACATGTTGTCCACCGTGTCCCGAGGCACGAAAAGTTTCAATTTTTAAATCTTTTTCATCAATTTTAATTTCTATATCCTCAATTTCTGGATAAACAAAAACAGAAGCAAAAGAAGTATGTCTTCTTTGATTAGCATCAAAAGGAGAAATCCTTACCAAACGATGAATCCCGATTTCTGATTTTAAAAAACCATAAGCATTTGGTGAGGTTATTTCAATAACTGCTTCTTTTATTCCTGCTTCTTCGTTAGGTTTTAAATCTAATATCTCATATTTAAAATTCTTTCTCTCAAAGAATTTCAAATACATTCTTAATAACATTTCTGCCCAATCACAAGATTCTACACCGCCAGCACCGGGGTGAATAGTTAAAATCGCGCCTTTTTTATCTATTTCTTCTTTAAAAAAAGAAGAAAGTTCTAAATCTTTTAGTCGTTTTTCTAATAAAAAAATATTTTTATTAATCTCCTCAACCTCTTTGCTATCTTCTGAGAATAACTCACTTATTTCTTCTAAATCTAATATTTCTTTTTTAAAAGAAGTAATCTCCTCTAAAGTCTTTTTTAGATTACTGATTTTTTGATTGATTTCTTGAACTTTCTTACTGTCTAAAAAAGTTTGTGGATTGTTTAGCTCTTCTTGGAGTTTAATTAATTCCTTTTCTTTTTTTTCAATCTCAAAGAAACTCTTCTAAAAAACTAATTTTTTCTTTCAATTCTTCAATTTTTTTCTTATTTATTTTCATCTTCCTTTCCCTCTTTTGTCTTTTTGGTATATTTTCTCTTATATTTTTCAACTCTTCCCGCAGTGTCAACAATTTTTTGTTTTCCAGTATATAAAGGATGGCAGCGGGAACAAATTTCTACATTAATTTTTGATTTTGTTGAACGGGTAATAATTGTGTTGCCACAAGCACAAGTTATTACGCATTCCCCATATTTGGGATGAATATCTTTTTTCATTTTTTCCTCCTTATCCTTCACTCATTGATTTTAAAAATTCTTGATTAGTTTTTGTCATTTTCATTTTATCTAAAATAAACTCCATCATTTCTACCGGTGTCATTTCGGCCAACATTTTTCTTAAAATCCAAATTCTATTTAATTCAAATTCGCTTAAAAGTAATTCCTCTTTTCTCGTTCCTGACCTTTGTAAATCAATTGCGGGAAAAATCCTTCTATCTGCTAATTTTCTATCCAAAACCAATTCCATATTACCGGTTCCTTTAAATTCTTCAAAAATTACTTCGTCCATCCGTGAACCAGTTTCGATTAAAGCAGTTGCAATTATTGTTAAACTTCCTCCTTCTTCAATATTTCTTGCTGAACCAAAGAATTTTTTGGGTTTTTGTAAAGCATTAGAATCTAAGCCACCAGAAAGGGTTCTTCCGGAATGGGGTACCACTAAATTATGAGCTCTGGCTAAACGAGTCAAACTATCTAACAAAATAACTACATCCTTTTTCGCTTCAACCAATCTTTTTGCTTTTTCTAAAACAATATCGGCAACTTCCACATGTCTTTCAGGAACTTCATCAAAGGTGGAGCTAATCACTTCGGCTTTTACCGACCTTTCCATATCAGTAACTTCTTCCGGTCTTTCATCAATTAGAAGAATTATCAAATAGATTTCTGGGTGATTTTCAACAATCGCATTAGCAATTTTTTGTAAAAGAACAGTTTTACCCGCTCTTGGTGGCGAAACAATTAATCCTCTTTGACCTTTGCCAATTGGAGTAAATAAATCAACCACTCTTAATGATAAATCATTTTTAGACGGAATTTCTAAATGAATCCTTTCCGTAGGATATAAAGGGGTTAATTCTTCAAAAGAAATTCTTTCCGCAATTTTTTCCGGGGATTGAAAATTTACTTCTTCAATTCTTAATAAAGCATAATATTTTTCCCCATTTTTAACCTTAGGTGGTCGCGCAAAACCTTTGATAGTATCTCCAGTTTGTAATCCGAATTTCTTAATTTGGGAGGGTGAAACATAAATATCGTTAGAACTTTTTAAATAACTATATTCGGGCGAACGCAAAAAACCGAATCCGCCCTCCTCCAAAACTTCTAATACTCCGGCTATCGGAATTAATTTTTCCTCTTCACCTTCTCCTTCCTTTTGTTTTGCTTCAGTTTCTAAAATAGAAAAAACTAACTCTTGCTTTTTCTTTTCCTTAAAATCGGGAATACCTAATGCCTTAGCAATTTCTTGTAATTCCGAAACCTTCTTCTTCTTCAATTCTTCAATATCCATTATCTCCTCCTTTTAAAACAATTTTTTAAAATCAACTAACTTTGGGGGTTAATAAATCCATCGATTTATATAAATATTTTAACAAAATTAAAGAAAAAATCAATCTCGCCGAAATACTTCGCTAACTGCTGTCAGTTTTGTTGAAAGATAGTTGATAAAAAAGTTCTTTATTTTATTCCAATTAGGTAAAAAGGTTAAATAAAAATAACCAATCGGGAAAAACAATAGAAAAGGAAAGGTCAAAAATACCTGTTGAAATAAAACAGCAATAATTCCCACAAGTAAATAGAAAGTAAAGATAATTTCTAAATAACGAATAGAATTTTTAAAATTTAATATATAACCTTCTTTCATAAATTTTTTCTCCTCAGTAATTCCATATTTCGGCGTGCGGATAAATTCAGAATTTAAGTTTAAAAGAGCCTCAAAAACAGCAGTGGAATTACTAATTGCTAAAGCTGTTCCTAAAGACATTGCCATAATTATATATTTTATCTCTTTTTTCCAATTTGGTGTCAAATCCTTTTGAGTGATAAGATAAAATAAAAAGAAAGAAAAAGCCGAAAAGAAAAAGAGAGGAAAATCAACCATTAAGATATGTTTAAAATTAAGTCCGTAACGAATAATTGCTGCTGGAAAGGTAATAATTGTTAAAATCAACATCAAAGGAAAAGAAAAATTAGCAGTTAAATGAAAAAAAGATTCCAATTTTTGTTTAAAAGGAATTTTTGAATTTAATATTATGCCTAACATTTTTTTTGCTGTTTGAACGCCTCCTTTTGCCCAACGATACTGTTGGGCTTTAAAAGAATTAATCTCTATTGGCAATTCAGCATACACAACATAATTAGGTAAATAAATAAATTTCCATCCCAAAAGTTGGGCACGCAGGCTTATATCTAAATCTTCAGCCAAAGTTGAACCATCCCAACCACCGGTTTGTAATAATGTTTTTTTTCGCCAAATACCCGCAGTGCCATTAAAATTAAAAAACAAATTATTATGGGAACGAGCAATATGTTCGATTATGAAATGACCGTCTAATAATATTGCTTGTAAACGGGTTAATAAAGAATAATTCTTATTAATATGGCCCCATCGGGTTTGAACCATCCCAACTTTTTCGTCAGTAAAATAATGGATAGTTTTTAACAAAAAATCTCTCGGCACAATAAAATCAGCATCAAAAACCGCAATAAAATCACCTTCGGCTTTCATTAAACCCCGTTGTAAAGCACCAGCTTTATAACCTTCACGATTATTACGATGAAAATATTTTATATTTATTCCTTTTTCTTGATATTTTTTTACTAATCTTTTCAAAATCTCCTGTGTTTCATCTGTGGAATCATCCAATACTTGAATTTCTAATTTATCTAAAGGATAATCAATCTGGCATACAGAATTAATTAGTCTTTCACAAACAAATTTCTCATTATAAATGGGTAGTTGGATTGTAACTTTTGGTAATTCTTTAAAATAACTTTTTGGTTTTATTACCTTTTTCCTTCCTTTTAAATATAAAAAAATCAAAAAGTACCGATGAATACCATAAAGAGAAAGAATTGCTAAGATTACAAAATAAAGAATTAAAATTAATGTATCAAATAGATTTAACATTGGTTTTTAATTATAATAGAATTTTTTAAAAAATCAAGCCATCCGATAATATAATAAAGTAAATAAGGCAATAATTCCATCTTTGGGTTTTATTTTTTTCCCAGCTTTTCGGGCTTGATAAGAAATTGGAACTTCAATTATCTTTATTTTTTTCTTTAACAATTTTGCTGTGATTTCCGGTTCAATTTCAAATCTTTTACTTTTTAGATTTAAAGAAAGTATCATTTTTCTTGGCAAAACTTTATAACAAGTTTCCATATCGCTTATTTTGCTACTGAAAAAGAGATTAGTAAAAAAATTGAGTATTATATTTGCCAATTTACTTAGAAAAAGAAATTTGCCATCTCCTTTAAATCGGGAGCCGTAAACCGCAATATTTTCCCCATATTTTAAAAAGGGTTTTAATAATTTTAGGTAATCAAAAGGGTTATATTCTAAATCAGCATCTTGAATAATAACAATATCACCAGTAGCTAATTTCAAACCAGCTCTAATTGCTGAACCTTTGCCTTGATTTTTATCAAAAAATATAGTTTTTATATCTTCAATATTTTTTAATATCTCTTTTGTCCGGTCGCTGGAACCATCGTCAACGACTATTATCTCTTTCTCAATCGGCACTTTCTTTATTTCAACAATAACTTTTTCGATTGTTTTTTCTTCATTGTAGACAGGAACAATTATTGAAACCTTCATAATACTTTTTCTATTTCATTAATAATTTTTGCAACCCTTTCTGAAGAAATAATCTCTTTTATATTTTTATTAATTAAAGAATTTAAAAAAAATCTCAATTCCCAATACAATGGTAATTTTTTATTAATTTTTTCAACAAACCTTTCTTCCCTATTTTCCAGGAATTTCAAAATTGCTAAATTATCATCAAAAATAATTTCCTTACCATCTGACTTAGCAATTATTATCCTCTCTTTTTTCCTTTGGTTTTCTCCCCATCTCCCAGAAATCTCTATTTCTTTGCTAACAGAAAAATTGAAGTCAATAATCCTTTTTTTCACTTTCAAATCTATTTTATCAAATTCTTTATTAAATAAAAACAAAATTAAACTAATTTCATGGGGACCAAAGTCGTAAAGAATATCTCTTGGTTGATGATAAAGAAGAAAATTATTTGTTCGTATGATTTTTAATTGCCAATTTTTATATTTACTTAAATATTTTTTAAACCGCCAAGTCAAAGGATGGTAAAGTAAAATATGCCCAGTAAAGAGATTAAGGTTTTTCTTTCTTGCCAAATTGATTAATGAAAGGGCTTCTTTATAGGAAGTAGCTAAGGGCTTTTCAACAAAAAGATTAGTATCGGATAATAAAAACTTACGAGCAATTTCGTAGTGCGTCTCATTAGGAGTAGCAATAATTACCGCATCCAATTTCATCCTTATTAAATCTTTATAATCATCGGTAACAATAATTTTTTCATCTAAATTTATATTCTTTTTATCACAAATAGCAAAAACCTCACAATCCGAAAAATTCTTTAAAACATAATAAATCTTTTTTCCCCAATTACCGAAACCAACGATACCAATTTTAAGTTTATTCATTATAAGCAGGACAAATTTCTAAAAAATCACAATATTTACAAAGACTGCTCTTTTTAGGTAGAAAATCTCTCTCTTTTAAAATTTCTAACCCGATCTCAGCAATCCTATTTAAATAATCTTCAATCTCTTTATCTTCAAAAGTATAAACAATTTTCTTTTGGGATAAAAGATAATGATTAATTATTCTTATTACTTTTTTGCGATAATTTTTTTCTAAAAGAAACTTATAAATTACCGCACTAATTTTATTATTCACCTCCTTATCTTCACTAATTTTTCCTGTTTTATAATCAATAATTACTATTTCATTTTCGTTTATCAAATCTGCTCGATCAATTCTTCCGTATAAAACAAAAGAGCGATAATATGCTTTTAAACTCTTTTCAATTAAAAAAGGTTTTATTTTCAATTCCTCTTCTTTATAAAAATTTTTTAATATTCTTAAGCCTTTTAAGCCCCATTTTTTTTCCTCTTCTAAAGAAGCATAACCTTTTCTTAACCAATTTTTTCGATAAATCTTCTCTAAATTCTCATAAGTTCTTTCTTCTAAAGAAATTTTAAAAAAATCTCTTAATGTCCGATGTAAAGAATCGCCAAAACTTAAATAATCTCTATCTTTTTTATATTTTTTATATAATTTATCAACATAATGAAATTTATATCTTAAAGGACATTGCTTAAAAACACTAATTTTAAAAGGACTTAAAATAATCAATGGTTTTTCTTAAACCTTCTTCTAAACTAATTTTCGGTTCCCATTTTAATATCTCTTTTGCTTTTCTTATATCCGGACATCGGCGATGGGGATCGTCAGGATAAGGAGATAGATAAACAATTTTAGAATTAGAATTAGTCAAAGAAATTATTCTTTTTGCCAATTCAATCACTTTTATTTCTTCAGAGTTTCCTAAATTTATTGGCTGGCAATAATTAGAGTAAAAAAGTTTTATTAAACCATCAACCAAATCATCAATATAACAAAAACTTCTAGTTTGATTACCGTCGCCATAAATTGTAATATCATCGCCTTTTAGTGCCTGATTGATAAAATTAGGAATTACCCTTCCATCATCTACTCGCATTCTCGGACCATAGGTATTAAAT
>JBDRVL010000016.1:0-11193 GCA_039801845.1 Caldifarciminota bacterium
GAGGCATATATTACTTTGTTACACGAGTAGCATATCCAATCATCAAACCTTGGTCACCCGCTCCACCCCGATCAACACCAATCGCAATATCCGGTGATTGAGTACCAATAGCATTTAATATCGCACAATTATCTGCTGATAATCCGTATTGGGTACTGGTGTAGCCAATTTCTCTTAATAAATTTCTCACAACTTTTTGTAAATCCACCCACCCCTTAGTAGTTATTTCACCGCCAACAATTACTAAACCAACAGTAACAAAAGTCTCACAGGCAACCCGTGCATATTCATCCTGTTTTAAAATTTCATCTAAAACAGCATCCGAAATTTGGTCACAAATCTTATCCGGATGCCCTTCGGTAACCGATTCAGATGTAAAAAAATCTATTCTCATTTTAAACCCCTTTTAATAAAAAATTATATCTTAAATCTTTTTAATGTCAAAAACTTTAGTTTCTCTATCCAAACAGCGATATCCAAAAATATCCTGGTTCCATCTATCAAGCAATACCTTAGAAGGTTATTTAAACTCCGCTCAATTCTCAAACATAAACTTTATATTAAAGTCATTAATAAACCGAATATTATTACCATTAATAAAGCGAATGTTATTCGTATTAATAAAGATATTATTATCCGTAGAATAGAGTCCTACCCTGTATTATTCCCTGGACGGAGTTTTTTCCCTTCCTAATTAATAAGAGATTAAATAATCAAAATTTTTACTAGTAGAATATCGGGCTTTATTCTCATTGGCAGATTAACTTACAAGCATTTTACAACCATTTTGATAATAAATATAATCCAAAGAAAAGGGATTGTAAAGAAAAATTTTCCCAAAGTGTAAATTCTTTCTATATATATCGGAAAAGACTCCTTAAAGTTGCCATCCTTTTCAACTTTCTCTTCTTGACTTTTAAATAAAAATTATTATCTTTATAAAGTTATGAAACTTACTTTAAATTGGTTAAATGAGTTTTTAGAACCAAAAATCAATGAAAGAGAACTCTTAAATTTATTAGAGAAAAAGGGTATTGAAGTAGTAAATTTTTATGATTATTTAAGAGACTTTTCTTATTATCTTTTAGCCACAATTATCGAAAAAAAGGAAAACGAAACAGTTTTAAAAATTGGTAATGAAAAATTTGTAATTAAAGAAAATATTCCCGCTAAAATAGGAGAAAAAGTAGGTTATCATTTAAAAGAAAAGAAATTATTAAAAGGAAAGGATTTGTCTTTTCCCAAAGAAGATTATTTGATTTTTGAGGAAGAAGAAGGAAAAGAAGTGTTTAATTATCTTGATAACCTATTTCTGGAAGTAGAGATTACACCTAACCGAGCAGATCTCTTTTCTGTTTTTGGTCTTGCCCGGGAGGTTGCCTATTTTACCGATAGAAATTTAATCTTACCGACAGTTAATAATAATCTTTACGAAATAGAAGAAAAAAACGATATTGAAATAATTATTGAAGATTTAGAGCGATGTCCAATTTACATCGCCACTAAAATTGTTAATTTAAAAATAAAACCATCTCCTCTATTTTATCAATGGCGTCTTTTCCTTTCGGGATTAAGACCAATAAATAATGTTGTTGATGCTACTAACTATACCCTTATCCAATTTGGCCAGCCTTTACATCCCTTTGATTTAAGAAGAATTTTTGGACACAAAATTTATGTTCGTCAAGGTAAAAAAGGAGAAAAAATTAAAACTATTGATGGTGTAGAAAGGGCGGTATCGGAAAAGGTTCTTTGTATCGCCGATAGTAAAAGGATAATAGCAATTGCGGGAATAATTGGCGGTCAAAACACGGAAATTATTGAAAATACTAAAGAAATACTTTTAGAATGTGCTTTTTTCTCTTCTCAGGCAATAAGAGAGGGAATCAATTTCTTAAATTTAAGAACCGAAGCCGCAAGAAGATTTGAATTAGGAATTGATTATGAAAATTTAAGTTATTTTGTCAATTATGCTGCTAATTTAATAGCTCGCTGGAGTCAAGGAAAAATTATTAAAGAAAGAAAAACAATAAAAAAAGAAATAAAAAAAGAAATAATTACTTTTCCTATAAATTATCCCCAAAGAATTTTAGGTATTAATTTTTCTCAAGATTATCTCTTAAATATTTTTAAAAAAATTGGTGGCGAAATTATCAAAATAAATGAGAAGGAAATTATTTATCAACCACCCACTTGGCGTAAGGATTTAAAATTACCAATTGATTTGGTAGAAGAAATTGCTCGCTATTATGGTTACGAAAATTTTTCTTCCCTCTTTTATCTGAAAATTAAAAAAATTGGAGAAATCCAACCTTTTACAATTTTTTTAAACAACCTCCGAAACTTTCTTATTGGCCGAGGTTTCTTTGAAGTAATTACTATCAGTCTCTTACCCGAAAATATAAAAGAAAGTATTAGTTTGTTAAATCCTTTAAGTGAAAAATTAGCCGTTTTAAGAAATAACCTTATCCATTCATTATTATCAGTGATCTCTCACAACCATTCTTTTAATAATAAAGATTTAAGAATCTTTGAAATCGGCAAAGTTTATAAAAAAGAAAAATACTTATTAGCAATTGCTCTAACCGGTAATAATTATCCAATTAATTTTGATATAAAACCCAAAAAAGTAGATTATTTTGATTTAAAGGGAATTATTGAAGAAATCTTTAACTTTTTAAATATCACCGAAATTGATTATCAATTAAAAAACTATCCCTATTTTTCTATTTTTCCATCTACCGCAATTGTTTGTAAAGATGAAGAAATTGGCTTTTTAGGGAAAATAAATGAAAATCTGCTTAAATATTATAAAATTGAAGAGGAAATTTTTTATTCCGAAATTGATTTAGAAAAAATTTACCAATATCTACCAAAAGGGAAAATCTATCAACCTCTTCCGACTTTTTTACCTATTTATCGGGATTTATCTTTCATCACGGATGAAAACCTTTGTGCCAAAGAAATAATTAATTTTGTAAAGAAAAATTACTCTTTTTATATAAAGGAAGTTATTATTTTTGACTCTTTTGTTGGCAAACCTTTACCCCCGGGAAAAAGAAATTTGGGTATCCGTCTTTTTTTCTATCCAAAAGAACGAACTTATACTAAAGAAGAATTAGAAAAATTATTAAATGAAATTATTTTATCTATTGAAAGTAATTTTCATGCTCAATTGAGAAAAAAATGAATGAAATTGAAAAAAAACTAAAAACCTTAGAAGAATTGGTTGAGAAAATATTAAAAGAAAAAGAAATACTGGAAAAGGAGAATGAAAATTTAAAAAAAGAGTTAGCAAATTATCAAGAAAAAATAGAAAAAAGCTTAAAAAAGTTAAAATTTATTATTGAAAAATTAAGGAATTTTATTAAACTTAAAACATGAATACTTATCGGCTTCAATTCTTAGACCAAATTTATGAAATTAGAAGCGACAAAGACGAAGAATATTTAAAAAATTTATTTAAACTTTTAGAAATTAAAGTTAAAGAAATAAAAGAAAAGTTTCCCTATTTAGATTTTAGTGAAATAATTTTTTTTGGTTCCCTTAATCTGATTGAAGAATTGATGGATAAACAGGAAAAAAGCGAGAAAATGTTAAAAGAAAGATTAGATTTGCTTATTGAAAAATTGGTAAATAATGAGGGCTCTCGGTAGTATTCGTGATTGGCAAATATGGTCTTGAGCCAACACCTAAATGATGGATGTCCGATGGTGCTTACTATCAGGAGGTTATCCTCCAAAGATAGAACCCACCTCAGGACGCCACTTATTTTAAAAAGGGTTCAGAGACCATCTCCAACACGATACTACCGAGAGCCTTAAATTTTAAAAAGATGTGGTATTTATTTCTATTTTTATTATTTTTATGTTTTTTATCTACTTATTTATTAACTAAAAATTTTTGGCAGAAGAAATATGAAAAGGAAAAGAAAAAAATAAAGGAATACCAAAGAATTCTTCAAGAAGAAAACGAAAAAAAGAAACAAAATTTAGTTGAAGAACTTAAAAAAGAATTAGAAATTGAAAAGACAAAACTTTCTCAAGAATATGAAGAGAAATTAAAGGAGTTAACAAAAAAAAGGAAAGAGTTAGAAGAACTTATCAACCTTTATCAAAAAAAGGAGAAAGAATATTTATCTCAATTAAATCAAATTCAAAAAAAGGAAAATGAGTTTTTGACTACCGAAAAAATTTACAAAATAAAGATTGAACATCTTGATAAATTAATAAATGACTATCAAAATCGGTTATCCCAAATACCCAATTTAAGCATTAAAGAAATAAAAGAAGAACTTAAAAAAATTTTTGAAAAAGAAGTATGGAATGAACATTTTGAGGAATTAAAGAAAATTAAAGAAAAAGCAAATGAAGAAACTAAAATCATTGCTCAAAAAATTATATTAGAAGCCTGCCAAAAAATTGCTTTACCCTTAGCAAAAGAACATACTGTTTCTTGGATAAGAATTCCCAAGGAAGAGTTTAAAGGAAAATTAATTGGCCGAAAAGGAAGAAATATACAGTTAATTGAAAATCTTACTGGTGCCGAAATTATTATTGACGATACCCCTAACAAAATCTTTATTTATTCCTTTAATCCCAAAAGAAGAATGCTTGCTAAGTTATTAATCAACGAAATTATCAATGGCGAAGAAATTAATGCCGAAATTATTGAGAAAACTTTCCAAAAGGTATTAGAAGATTTTGAAGAAAAAACTTTCCAAATTGGTTTAAATACTTGTAACGAATTAGGAATTGAAAATTTTCCTCAGGAGTTAATAAAAACAGTTGGTGAAATGAATTTTTATCTTACCTATGGTCAAAACCTTCTTGCCCATTCTAAAGAAGTAGCAATCATTAGCAAAAATTTAGCGCTCAACCTTGGCTTTTCTCCAACAAATGTTTTACGAGCTGGTCTTTTGCACGATATCGGCAAGATTCTTCCTAATCAGGAAAATCTACCCCATCAAATAGTGGGTGCTAATTTTGTTAAAAAATTTGGCGAAAATGAAATTGTTATTCAAACAATTGCTAATCATCATCAATCTGGTGATTTTTTTTATCCCGAATGTTATTTAATTTCAATTGCTAACGGGATTTCCCATGTGTACGGAGCTGGTAAAGCAATCGAATTTGATGAAATTTTTAAAAGATTAATTAAAATTGAAGAACTTTGTGAAGAAACCCAACCCGTAAAAAAAGCTTATGCCTTCCAATTAGGAAGGGAAATTCGGATTTTATTAAATACTGATAAGATAAACGAAAAAGAAACTTCTTTATTAATAAGAAATCTCCAACAAAAAATAAGAAAGGAATTAGAATTTTTGGGAGAAATTAAAATAAATTTAATCTATGAATTATAAGATTCTTTTTCTGGGCGATGTCTGTGGTGAAGCAGGAAGAAAAGCGCTAACGGAAGGAATAAAAATTTTAAAAAATAAATACCAACCAGATTTTATTATTGTTAATGGTGAAAATTCGGCAGGAGGTTTTGGCATAACTCCTAAAATCAGTGAAGAGTTTTTTTCCTTAGGAATTGACTGTATTACTCTTGGTGACCATAGTTTTGACCGAAAAGAAATCATTCCTTATTTAGAAAAAGAAAAAAATATTATCCGTCCCCTAAATTATCCTTTTGGTGTGCCTGGAAAAGGAATTTGGATAAATAAAAAAAATAATGTATCAATAATGGTGATAAATCTTATTGGAAGAGTATTTATGAAACCAGTAGATTGTCCATTCCGAAAAATTGATGAGGAATTAGCAAAAATTAATGAAAAAAGAATTATAATTGTAGATTTTCATGCCGAAGCTACTGCCGAAAAAAAAGCGATGGGATATTTTTTAGATGGCCGAGTAAGCGCAGTTTTAGGAACCCATACCCACATTCCAACAGCTGATGAAGATATTTTGCCCAAAGGAACAGCTTATATTACCGATGTGGGAATGTGTGGCGCAATTAATTCTATTTTAGGAATGAAAATCGAAGATTCTTTGAAAAGAGTTCTCTACGGAATTAACTACCGTCTTAATCCTGCTGATTCTAATTTTAAAATAGAAGGAGTTTTAATAGAAATAGATTCTTTAACTTATAAAGCCAAAAAAATAGAAAGAATTTGTGAAAAGTATTTAAATCTTAACCCCGTGTCTTCTTAATACTTCTTTAAGAAATTTTCCTGTATAAGATCTTTCGCATTTAGCAATATCTTCTGGCGAACCACAAGCTACAACATATCCACCTTTTTCGCCACCTTCCGGTCCTAAATCAATTATCCAATCAGCACATTTTATTACTTCTAAATTATGTTCAATAACCAAAACGGTATTTCCTTTATCCACTAAACGATTAAGAACAATTAAAAGCAATCTCACATCTTCAAAATGTAAACCGGTAGTTGGTTCATCTAAAAGATACAAAGTTCTTCCGGTACCAATTTTAGATAACTCTCTTGCCAATTTTACTCTTTGTGCCTCGCCACCCGATAAAGTGGTCGCTGGTTGTCCTAATTTTATATAACCTAAACCAACATCCCTTAACATTTCTAATTTCCTTCGGATTGGTGGTATATTATAAAAAAATTCTAATGCCTCATTAACAGTCATTTCTAAAATCTCATAAATATTTTTCCCTTTATATTTTATTTCTAAAGTCTCTCGATTATATCTCTTTCCTTTACAAACTTCACAAGTAATATAAACATCCGGTAAAAAATGCATTTCAATTTTTTTAACTCCGTCCCCACCACAATTTTCACATCGGCCACCCCGAACATTAAAAGAAAATCTACCGGGAAGATAGCCACGCATTTTTGCTTCCTTCGTCTGAGCAAAAAGTTCTCTTATCGGTGTAAAAACATTAGTATAAGTGGCTGGATTAGAACGCGGAGTTCGACCAATTGGCGATTGATCAATATTAACCACTTTATCAATCTCTTCCCACCCAATAATTTCTTTAAATTTTCCTGGTTTCTCTTTTGAACCATAAAGCTTTTCTGCTAATGCTTTATAAAGAATATCATTCATAAAAGTACTTTTACCGGAACCAGACACTCCCGTAAGACAAACAAACATTCCTAACGGTATATAAATATCAATATTTTTCAAATTATTTTCACAACAACCTTTTACTATCAAAAACTTTCCATTGCCATTTCTTCTTCTTTTGGGCAAAGGGATCTCTTTTTTACCTATTAAATAAGCTCCCGTTAAAGAATTTGAATTTTTCATTATTTCCGAAGGTGTACCAACAGCTACTACATAACCTCCCTTTTCACCGGCTCCCGGTCCTAAATCAATTACATAATCACTTGCTAAAATTGTGTCTCGGTCATGTTCAATAACAATTACTGTATTTCCTAAATCTCTCAATTTTAATAATGTTTGAATTAATTTATGATTATCCCTCATATGTAAACCAATACTCGGTTCGTCTAAAATATAAGTAACGCCAACTAAACCTGAACCAATTTGGGTTGCTAATCTTACTCTTTGTTCTTCACCGCCACCTAATGTGTCTGTTCGTCTTTCTAAAGTTAGATAATCAACGCCAACTTCAATTAAAAAATTCAAACGCTTTTTAATTTCATTAATTAACTCACCAACAATCTTTTTTTCTTGTTCATTCATCTTCAGATTTTCGAAAAATTGATAAATTTCTCTAATGGATAATTTGCAAATATCATAAATTGAATAACCGGCAATTTTAATTGATAATGCTTCTTTTTTAAGGCGAGCACCTAAACATTCCGGACACGGTAGAATTGACATATATCTTTCAATCCATTCCCGGGTACTTTCGGATTCGGTTGTCTGATAAATGCGCATCAGATGGGGAATAACGCCTTCAAATTCTTCATAAAATTGATAGCGAGTTCCATCCCATCTCTCATGTTCAACTAGAATCTCTTCTTTGCTGCCATAAAAGATTATTTCTTTTACTTCCTTGGGTAATTTTTTCCAGGGAGTATTTAAAGAAAAATTATAATTTCTTGCTAATGCCTTTAAAACTGAAGTAAACCATCTGCCTTTTGGTTCTCCCCAAACCTCGATTACTCCTTCATTAATTGAAAGGTTGGGATCGACTATTAACCTTTCGGGATCAATTTCCATTTTTGTTCCCAATCCATGACAGGCGCTACAAGCTCCGTAAGGAGAATTAAAAGAAAATAGCCGGGGAGAAATTTCTTCATAAGAAAAACCACAATCAACACAAGCAAACTTTTCAGAAAAAATTTTTTCTTCTTTTTCATCAAAAATTACTACACATAAACCTTGACCTTCTTTTAATGCCAATTCTACCGATTCAACTAATCTTTTCTGATTTTCGTTAGTTAAAATCAAACGGTCAATAAGGATTTCAATATTATGTTTTTTATATCTTTCTAAATTTTTAACTTCAGAAATTTCATAAATCTCTCCATCCACCCTTACTCTCAAAAATCCCTTTTTCTTAATTCTTTCCAAAAGAGCGTGATATTCTCCTTTTCTTCCTCTCACAATCGGTGCTAATATTGTTAACTTAGTATTTGGAGGATAAAGAGTTATCTGGTCGATTATTTGGTCCAAAGTTTGGTGAGCAATTTCTTTATTACAGTAAGGGCAAAAAGGAGTACCAATCCGAGCAAAAAGAACTCTTAAATAATCATAAATTTCGGTAACGGTTCCAACGGTTGAACGAGGATTTTTTGCTGCTGTTCGTTGTTCAATAGCGATTGCCGGCGAAAGACCTTCAATTTGGTCAACATCCGGTTTCTCTAACACTCCCAAAAACTGCCGAGCATAAGAAGAAAGTGATTCAATATACCTTCTTTGCCCTTCGGCATAAATTGTATCAAAAGCAAGGGAAGATTTCCCCGAACCAGAGATTCCCGTAATCACTACCATTTTGTTACGAGGAATCTTTAAAGTAAGATTTTTTAAATTATGTTCCCTCGCTCCTTTGATAAAAATATAATTGTTTTTGGTCATTACTATATGATTTTTTCTAAATCTTCAACAATCTTTAAAAAATACTCGTAACTTTTTTCATCTTTTTCATATTCCTTAAAATCTTCAACAATTTTTTCATTTATATCAGAAGGCAAAATTGCTTCGCAAGCAGGAAAGATAAGACCTTCCTCTTTGAAAATATGACGCGCAAAGATTTCTATAAAATTTTGCAAACCAAGAAAAAATTTTTCCTTATCAAGTTCCTTCAGTCCTTCTTCTAAATCTTCAATAATTTCTTTTCTTTTTTCTGCTTCATCGACCATAACTAATTGAGCATCAATCTCATATTCTCTTATTAAGGGAAATAAAACTTTTTCTTCTTTGGCGCAATGATTTTCTT
The DNA here is from genome assembly GCA_039801845.1 of Caldifarciminota bacterium. Taxonomy (GTDB): domain Bacteria; phylum Hydrothermota; class Tepidihabitantia; order Tepidihabitantales; family DTDR01; genus DTDR01. The sequence goes on from JBDRVL010000016.1 coordinate 9,328, forward strand.
CAACAAAATTTTTAATTAAACGGTAGAGTAAAGAAAATTCTTTCTCTAAAAATTGTTCTCGAATTATAAGTATATTTATTACTCTTAAAGCTCTTTCAATTAAAAAATGCTCTTTTTTTAAAGTCTCTAAAAACATAAATTCTGACATTAAATTATTATAAATAAATTTCAAAATTAATCAAGAGGCGATAAAATACCTACGGGCAAAATCATTTCTTGCATAGAAATTCCACCATGTTGGTAAGTAAATTTATAAGTTTTTTCGTATTCTCTTGGTTTTGTTGGATAGATAAAATAATAATTGCTCTTACAGATTGCGTACTGTTCACCTAAAAATTCTTGCGGCAGTTCTAAATCTTTGGGAGCTAAAAGCCAAGCCGCTTTCTTATCAACTATTAACCCACCGCCTGATTTATACCGAAGATTGGGAGAAAGTTCTCTCCCACCATGAATAATTGTCGGTTTTTTCACTTTAATAAATCCGTGGTCAGAAGTGATAATAATTTTCCTTCCCTTTTGTTTAAGTTCTTTTAGAAATTGAAATATTAGAGAAGAATTAAACCAGAGCTTAGTAAATTCTAACAAAGAATCTTCGTTTTCAGCAATTTCTTTGATAAATATACCCTCTTTAGCCGAATGAATAAGGAAATCTAAAAAGTTGATAATAATTATAATTATCTCCGCATTAGGATTTAAAAGATAATCTAATTTTTCGGATAAATCTTCTATTTTCAAAACTTTTAAATAAAAATGTTTTAAGGAAATTCTTTCTCTAATTAAAAGTTTTTGAAAAAGTTCCTCTTCGTATCGATTCTGTCCCACATCTTCAAATACCCAATAATTAGGATAATATTTAAAAATTTTTTCTGGTGTTAAACCACTTAATAAAGCATTGCGAGAATAAGGAGTAGCTGAAGGAAGAATCGAACAATAAAAATTTTGTTTTATTAAAAAATGTTCTTTTAGGATATTATAAATAATTACCCATTGATCAAGCCTTAAAGAATCGAAAATTATCCAATAAAGAAATGGACTATCTAAATTGGGCTTAATAAACTTCTCAAAAAATTTGTGAGAAAGAATTGGGCCAGAGTTATTTTTTAACCAATACAAATAATTTTTCTCAATAAAATGAGCAAAATTCTCGTTTCCTTCTTTTAAGATATCCTCATAACTTTCTCGTAACTCATCAAGGGAAAACCGATTAATATATTCCCGCCATTTTATTAATTGTTGATAAAAATCATACCATTCCTCTATTCTTTCAAAATCTTTTGTACTCGAAAGAATTTTAAAATATTCCCTCACTAAACTCTCTTTAAAAATTTCTTTTTTTTCTAATAATCTTTTAATTACCGCTAATATTTGCACGGGATTTAATGGTTTTAAAATAAAATCATCGATTAGATTAGCATAAACTTCATCAATAAAAGCCTCATCGCTTACTTTGGTAACCATTACCACAAAAATATTTGGGTCATAATTTTTTATTTTCTTAGCAACTTCCAAACCATCCAGTCCGGGCATCATTTCATCGACAAAAATCAAATCGAAGTTTTCTTCTTTTATTTTATTTAAACCATCAATCCCATTACTTACTTCTTTTACTTCATATCCTTTATTTTTTAAAAAATAGATAAAAGGTTTCAAAAGCTCTATTTCGTCATCAATCCAAAGAATTTTCATTGCTTCTTTAAAATAATGGAAAAAACTGTTCTTCCCTTTTTTGATTCTTTTAATACTAACTTCCCTTTATGATATTCCTCGATAATTCTTTTTGTTAAAGACAAACCGATTCCCCAACCATATTTTTTAGTTGTTATACCTGGTTTAAAAATTTTATTTTTAATTTTTTTATTTATCCCT
>JBDRVL010000017.1:0-11043 GCA_039801845.1 Caldifarciminota bacterium
CTTGGTTATTTAATAAATCTAAATATCTTTGGCGATAACGTAATTCCACATCTTTTAATCCATGATATTTCTCACCAAAAGGTCTCAATGATTTAGCAAGCAAAACAAAATCTTTCACCAAAATAGTAATCTCACCGGTCTTTGTTTTAAAAACCTCACCGGAAACACCAATAAAATCACCAATATCAAAAAGGTCTAAAAGTTCATATTTCTCATTTAATATATCTTTCCGAAAATAAATCTGAATTTTATCATAACCATCAGCAATCGTATAAAACTTCGTCTTACCAAAATCCCTTTCTAAATATATCCTGCCGGCAACCCGAATTTCTTCTTTATATTCAATAAGTTTTTCATAATTTTCTTTAATTTCTCTACATGTGTGAGTTCTCAAAAAAGAATAAGGATAGGGATTAATTTTCAACTCCTTCAACTTCTTAATCTTTTCTTTTCTAATTCCATATTCATCCATAGATAAAAATTTTAAAGGAAATAAAATAAAAGTCAATTTTAAATGACGATTATTTTCCTTTTTATTTCAAATTTTTTAGTTTTTAATTTTAATATATATACTCCTTTATTTAATTTTTTACTATCAATTAAAAAATATCCACTATTATTGATGGTGAATAAACAACGATTACCAAGTGGTGTATAAAGAGAAATTTGGGCAGGCATTTTAGAGAAATAAATTTCAATAATTTTTTTATCTGCGGGATTTCTTTTAATTAATAAATCAAATTCTTTTTTAACTATTTTTTCTTCTTGGTTACCCACTATTTTTTGCAATTGATAACTTTCTGACGGTAAATACATATAAAACTCTCTGCTATTATTACCTTTTATAGCAAAAATTCTGTCTCGCCACCAGGCTAAGGAGCCGCCTCCTTTAACTTTTTTACCACTGCCAAGAGGTAAATCTTCCAATTGTAACCAGCTATCTCTTTTTAATTCAAATCGCCAAAAATCCAAAGTATTCCCTCCTTTTAAAGCATAAATATATTCATTGGCATATACAATACTGCCACCTTTTTTAACCTTTTTCTTTTTTCCTTTACTATATAAAGGCAAATCAGGTAATTGCTGCCAACCAGAATCTGGATGATACTTAAAAAATTCATTCAACTTTGCTCCTCCTTTTAAAGCGTAAATATATTTATTATCCGTAGTTAAAGCACTTCCTTCACCAAATCCTTTCCCTGTTTTACCGCTGGGAGCACCAATATTTTCACTCCAACTATTTATTATTGGATCATACACATAAAATTCTAATCTATTCCCACCAGGAAGGCAATAAATTTTACCTTTATAAAAAACTAAAGAAGCACCTTTTTTAATCTTTTTGGAAGAAGGAATTTCTGGTAGACTTATCCATATTCCTGTGGAATCACCTTTTACTCCATATTTATAAAATTCTCGGGTGTTATTTCCTTTTAGCAGATAAATCCATTTATTACCATCGGAAGTAAAGGCACTGCCATTTTTTACCTTTTTTTTCTTCTCGCCGTAAGGAACAGTATCCTTAAAATACCATTCATCTTCAATTATCGAATAGACAAGCAAATCTAAAGTATTATTACCCCTTAAAGCATAAAGGGAATCACCCATACATAAAAGTGCTCCACCATCTTTTATATTTTTGTTAGAAATCTCTTTTATTACATCTTTTAATCTATACCATCCGGGCAATTTTATCACCACTTTAAAACTATCTATTAAACTATCGTTAAAAGGATTTAAATCTTTATTTAAAAGTTTGCAATTAGTTATATATTTTCCGGTATCTAAACAATAAAAACTCTCATAAATTACTTCTCTCTCTTCTTGAGGATTAACCATTGTTATTTGAGTATCACTAAAAAAAATAGTATCATTCTTAAAAATATTAAAAATTGTAGTTATATTAAAAGGAAAATTGTTATAATTTTTTATCTTTGCTTTTACCATTTGAGGATAGAAAGGATTATAAAAAATTACTCCCTTAGGAGAGATAATTTTTGTAATCCCAAAATCAAAATAACCAATATTAAAATCAGCATAAGCAGTATCATTACGAGCATTCCTATCTTTTTCAAATTTTAAAAAAGAAATACAATAAAAATTACCAGTATCTTGCGGAACAAAAGAAGCAAAGGATAAAGTCTCTTCTTCGTTTGGTAAAATAATATAATTTAAGGTATCAGAGTAAATAAAGGAATTTTGAAAGGCGATATTAAATATTTGAATAAATTGACAAGATTTATTACTGTAATTTTTTATAATCACTTTTGGTGTAACTGGTAAAGGTGGTAAATTACCAGTCGGTTGGATTATTCCTACGGTGGCTAAATCATAATAAACACCGGAAAAAGATTGTTTAAAAGTATCATTATTAGGGTTCTGGTCGTTATTCAATTTTACTAAAGCAATACTTAAATATTCACCAATTTCCCGTACTTGATAGTTAGGAAAAATTAATAAAGTATCTTTATTAGGTGCTAACCTTAAATAAATACTTTCGGTATATATCAGATTTCCTGAGAAGAAGATTTTAAAATAACTATAAAAATTTTCAGCAAAAGCACCAAAATTTTTGACTTTTATTTTGGGTGTAACAAAACTATCAACAGGAACTTCTTCCTTCGGTTCCAATATCTCCGTCACGCCCACATCCTTGGCCGGTTTTAAACCTAATCCATAAACCTTATCAATCGCTACGCCATAGTAATTTTGAGTATAATCGGAACCAAAATGGAATCTTATTATTACATTTCCTGTTTCAACCGGAATAACAACAAAATTTAATTTCCAATTTCTATCAATTTTAGAATAAGCCGATTCATAAGGAATACCAACATTACTACCACCTATAATGCCATCGTATCTTTGTCCATAACTTTCCATAGCATGGGCAATATGCCAAGTAATTCCTCCATCTGATGAATATTTTACATTATAACCGTCCTGATTTTCTTCTGATTCATACCAATGCCAATAAGCAAAAATTGGAAAAGGCCGGATAATTAAAAAAGGAAAACTTGTTAATTTCCAATCAGCATTATTAGAATAATTACTATTTAACTTTGTTGCCCAAACCATTGTATCACCATCTACTCCATTCAAAGGTCCGGCATTAGGCTTTCCCCATTCCCAAGCATTTTCACGAGGATAAGGTGAAAAACCACCGCAATTTCTTTCAAAATTTTCAAAATAATTATAAACACCGCAATAACTATTTTTAATATTATTTTCTAAGTTTTGATCAAAAGTAAAATATGTGGAACAGCTGATAGAATAAACACCAGAAATTAAATTTAAAGAAGAAAAATTAATGGTTTCCTCATCATTAGGGGACAAAGAGAGAATTCTTAGAGAATCCAAATAATTATCTCCTATTTTCATTGTTACTGAAATATTATTAGCGGTATTTAAACCGAAATTTTTGATAATTACCTTTGGTACATATTCTCCTTCTTCAATCATCCCTTTAGGAGAAATAATATCTTTTACACCAATGTCCCAAAGCAACCGATCAGAAAAACCAATGCCATAAATTTTATCAATTCTTGGACCAAAATAGTTTATGGAAGGGTCTGAACCAAAATGAAATCGCAAATAGAAAAAATTTCCTTGGGAAACAGGGATTTTCATCCAATTCATTTGCCAATCAGAACTACCACAATAGACAGATTCATTTGCCACACCAACTGCAAATGGTGAAGCAACTGTTGTGTATCTTTGTCCTAAATTAGAAAGGGAATGAATAATTTGCCAATTACTATTAGGAATAGAACACTTTACATTATAGCCATCGTAAAAATATTCAATATCATATTTGTGCCAATAGACAACAACTGGTGAATCAATAAGGGCATAGTAACGGCAAGAATTAAGACGAGAATTAGAATAATTGGAATACCCATTTGTTGACCAGCAATAAGTATCGCCACTTATACCAAATTCGCCGTATTCCCAATCAGAAGGCAAGATATTTAAGAAGCCACCGTTAGAAGACTCAAAATTTTCATAATAATCATAAATGGCTACCATGGTTTTTTTACTATTATTTATTGAATCTTCGTCAAGAATAAAATGGGTGGTACATTTCACCCGAAACCAAACAGATTCGTTCGGCATCCAGGAAGAAAAGTTTATTATTGTCTCTCTTTCTGGTAATAAAGAATCAACAGTTTTAACATCAAAATAATTTCCTGGTTGAATCTCTAATCTCAATTGAAAATTATAGGCAGTATTTAAACCATAATTTTTTATTAAGACTTGAGGAATTTTAGCCGTCCTTGATGTCGGTCCATTGGGATTTAAAATATTAACAATTCCAATATCATATCGGGGAGCAAAAAATCTTTTATAATAGATATTGTAATAACCTCTTCTGGTATCTACCCAAGAAATATGAATATTTAAATCGTTGGATACAGTAATTGCTGGTGCCTGACGGAAAAACAAACCATTCGTTAATTCTTGGATATTGCTCCAACTACCATCGGCATTTCTTTTTATATAAAGAAGTTGCGAATTTCTTTCTATTTCTTTTAACCATACTATATGAACATTATTAATCCCATCAACAGCAATCTTGGGAGAGTAATTATTTATAAATCCACTGGTTAACTGTAAAATACTATCCCAACCATTTCTTGTTTTCCTTCGATAGAAAATTTGTAAATAACCACGACCATTATCTCCATACCAAACGATATGAATAGTGCTGTTATTTTCTACAGCAATTTGCGGGTGAAAATTTCCAAAACGGGCGATGGAATTAATTGTAGTTACACTTTCAATATTACTCCATTCGCCGTTTTCGTTCCGAAAACGAAAATAAATTTGTTGAATTGTCTCCGATGTTGGTGAATATCCACTCCAAGTTATATAAACCCGATTATTTTTATCAACAGCAATATCAGGATATTCCGAATGATAGTTCCAATAAGTTATAGTATCAATTTTAGAATGCCAGCCTTCGTTACCTTTTCTTACATAGATAATATTATTTTTATTATTTCCAAAAAGAGCATAATAGACAATATGGGCGGTATCACCTTTTCCACAAGCAACTTTGGGATAATATTTATAAAGCCATCCGCCAGGAATAGTTTCTAATGAAGTAAAACCATAGCCAAATATCCTTTTCCGATAAAAAGGTTTATTTCCCGTTGGTGAAATTGTCCGATAACCACGCCAGACAAAATGAAGATTTCCATTAGAATCAGAAGCAATTGAAGGATAATAATTATTTCTCGTATTTTCATCAGAGACAAGACTACAAGCACTGAAAGTTCTTGTTATTGGGTCATAACTTCTAAATTGTATATAATAATATTGAGGAAAACTGCTTTTATACCGATACCATACAAAATAAATTTTATTATTGGGTGAAGAAGTAATATGATTACAAAAATCTCCCTCATAATTATTTAAATTTATTGAATCAAAAGTGACATTGGTATCGCCTTCCCAACCTAAGGTTTGGGGAAAATAATTATTATAAGAAAAATCATTATAAAGAATACCTTTAGGAAAAAATTGAATACTATTTATTAAATTTAAATATATTAAAAAATATAACATAAAAATATAATTAAGAAATATCACCGGGGAGCCAAATTGCTCCCCGGTATCCTCTTTTTCATTACGGATCGATTTCTAAGAATGTGAGTTGATGATGAGCATCAATACAATTCACAATCGCCATCAACTGTCCTCTTTTTGGATAGAAAAATCTTCCGAAAATCAAAGCTTTTGAAGCAAAAATCTTCTCGCGAGGTGTAAGTTCATCCCAAGATTTCTGATCGGATAGATACCAAATCACATTTTGAATTTCTGTTGGTGTATAGCCACTCTTATGGTTAATTACCCAATTAATCGGTCTCCATTTTGGGTAGCGGGCATAATTAGGAAGATTGGGGTCATAGCTGGAATATAAAGTCACATCGTAGTTTTGCCCAAGATAAATATATCTTTGGAGGTCGACACACCAACCATAATAAGTTCCGTTTCTAATGCTGTATCCCGGCGGAACGTTGGAAAGCAAATATTCATAGTAGTAATTGTTTGACCAGACCCTTACGAATTTGAGAGTTACCGCATCTTGAGGCAACCTTACTCTTTTCTTGGGACAGAGACAAAAATATCTTCCCCAATTACTACCAGGAAACGGATTACCATCACCCCAACCGGTCTCTTCACGGGTCTTTTCGCCACCGATAATTTCGCAAACGACACAATGAGCAGCAAAATATAACTCTTCTAATTGTGACCATTCACCCAGGGGAATTGTAAAAGTATAAGATTGGGTAGGCTCAGTTAGTTCAACCGCATAAGCAAATTGTCCAGGCACTGGATTTCCTTTTACTTGCGGAATATCACTTAGACTCGCCCCAATATGAAGATGACATTCTGTTAAATACCAATTGTCGGTAGTAAGATACTTTACATAGACATTATCTTCGTCAAACCAAACTTCAATATCACCGACATCTAAGTTCTGGCCAGCAATAATATCGGTCGCATAGGCATCGCCTAAATCCCTAACTGTTTGCGAAGCACCCTGGGGAGTATTGAGATTGGATTCCTCTTTTTTACAACCCACAAGAATTAAGAAAATTGGTAGCAAAATAAGAAGTAATCTAAATGTTTTGTTTCGCATTTTCACTCCTTACCTTTTTAAAAATAATTAAATAATCGGCGCCCCGAAAAAGATTTATTTTTAAAGAAGGTTTGGGTCCCTCCGTGCCAAACAGGCGCCTATCCATAATCATTTTAGTATCACCACCTTTCTCACTTTACCATCTTCATTTTTGACAAAGTAAACACCCATTTTCAGTGTATTTACCTTCCTCATCAACAACCCTCCAGTAATAGAATATATTTTTATATTTCCCCTCTTCAATCTAATATTTTCAATTTTCTTATTTTCTGAAATTAAAACTCCCGAAATGTTATTCTTATTTTCCTTCATAAAGGAATTTAGTGAAGGATTATAAAACCAAAATTCTTTTGTCTTATTACCTAAAAAAGCAAAGATACCACCGACAAAAGAAGAATAAGTAAGAGCGGCACCATCTTTCACTTTTTTATTAAGTTTCCCTGTAGGATAACCAAAATCCTCAATTTGATGCCAAATATCTCTTTCTAAATCATAATAATAAAATTCATTAGTATTATTACCTTTTAAAGTATAAATGAATAAACCATCAAAGGTGGCACAACATCCTTTTTTTGCCTTCTTTTTCCTCATCTCTCTATTAAATAAAGGCAAATCAGCCACTCTCCGGAAAAGAGAGTCAAAATTTTTAAGGTCTAATTTGTAAAATTCATTATCTCTTCCGCCTACCCTTAAACCATAAATATTTCCTTGGGCATAAATTATGAAGCTTCCCGACTTCCATTTCTTATTAGGTAATTTTGGTGGATTAGGAATAAACCAAGAATCCCAATTTTTATTATAAACCAGCCATTCATCATTTCCTGAACCAGGAATTAAATAGAACAGACTATCACCGTCATAGGTAATTGATGGCCACTTAATCTTTTTATTTAAAAATGGATATTTCAATTCTTTATAAGTATCTTTTAAGGGGTTATATTGTAAAAATTTTTCTGAAGTCAAAATATAAAGATAATACTTATCACTGATTAAGACACTCCTATTAATTTTTCTTAAAGGTATCTCGCTCTTCTTTTGCCATAATTCTTCTTTTATATTATAAACCCATAATTCATTACAATTATTTCCCACAATTGCATAAACCTTATCATTAATGCAAGTTAACGAACCTCCGCTTCTTACTGGTTTGGTACTCGGAATATCCGGTTTTTTAGACCATCCTAAATTGGGAAAAAGAGTAGTTGGATTATAAAATTTACCAAAAATTCTCATTGTTAAATATTTATTTCCGCCCCAACCAGCATAGCAAACCAATATTTTAGCATCTCCTTTTACTAAGGAAGGTGTAATATCCCATTTTTGATAATTAGCAATCGGAAAAATTGCCAAAACCGAATTTTGTAAATTTATTTTGGCACCAAAAATATCTCCAAAATTATTACGATAATCCTCCCAAACTACTAAATAATTCTCACCATCAAAAATTATTTCACAATTTATCTGGTCTCCGGGTAAAACCGCTATTGGTTTAGGAGAAGAATCAATAAGGATTCCGTCCTTAGAAACCCGAGAAGAATAAATATCAAAATGGTTGCCTTTCCATAACTGATAGACAACTAAATAGTTATTACCATCAAATGCTAAAGATGGTTTATAGCGCCAATAAAATCCAGTAGCAATCAATATTCCAAAAGTATCAATCACTTCGCCACTTTTTTTAATCCTTGCGCCATAAATCTCGTCCCAATGACCTTTTCTTTCATCCTGCCAGACAACAAAATAAGAATTATCCCCATAAGATATTTTCGGAAAAAGTTGATTACCTTTCACCGTGCAGATTGGTATGCTATTAACATCTAAAACTCTACCATTTCTATCAATCCGGGCACCATAAATATCAGCATTATTATTACGATAATCCTCCCAAACTACTAAATAATTATCACCATCAAAGGAAACACAGGGATTTTTTTCATCTTTCGTGCCAAAAGAAATTGGTATTCCTATTGTATCAAGAAGAATACCCTCTTTCGTTATCCGGGCACCATAAATATCAGCATTATTATTACGATAATCCTCCCAAACTACTAAATAATTCTCACCATCAAAGGAAATTTTTGGTAAAATCTGATTATTAAAAGCAGCAGTGACTGCTATCGGCTTTTCCCATATTTGTTTTCCTTCTTCGTCAATTTTTATTCCGTAAATATTCTTTTCTCCCTCTCTTTCTTCTTCCCAAACTACTAAATAATTCTCGCCATCAAAAATCACTGCTGGCTGATATTGTTCATTTGCTGAGATTGTTATCAAAATCTCTTGCAAATTTAACTTACTCTTACCAGAGATTTTAATACCATAAATATCACTTATATCATTATTTCTTAAATCCTCCCAAATAGCAAAATAATTATTACCATCAAATATAATTTTCGGTAGCCATTGATTACCATCAGCAGAAACTAACATAAAACTGTCAATTACTAAACCATTTCTATTAACGATTGCTCCGTAAATATCGGTCTCTTCCCCATTTCTTAAATCCTCCCAAATTATAAAATAATTCATTCCGTCAAAGGCAATTGCGGGAAGACGCTGGTTGGAAGTTGCCTTAGTAATACAAATATCAAAGGTATCCAAAACTGTGCCATCTTCTTTTATTCTTTTTCCATAAATATCAGAAAAATCACCATTACGATGGTCAGTCCAACAGACAAAATAATTATTACCATCAAAAGAAAGAGCCGGCGAATATTGAAAACTATTTTCAGCACAAATAGTTATTCTATTATGGATAACCTGCCCTTCTTTATTAACTAAAATTCCGTAAACATCGGAAGTATCTTGGCCAATCCAAGTTGTCCAGGCGATTAAATAATAATTGTTGCCAAAAACAATTGCTGGTGCAACATCAATATTTTCTCCTTGATAAATAGGAAAACCATTCGGGTCTAAAACAGTTCCATCTTTTGTTATTCGGGCACCATAAATATCACCATTACCATTTCGCCAATCCTCCCAAACTACTAAATAGTTCTCGCCATCAAAACTAACTACGGGAAACCATTGGTCGTTTAAAGCCTCACAAATGGGAAAACCAATTGTATCTAAGACTATTCCATTTTTATCAATAAAGGTTCCATAAATATCACCGTAAAAACTGAAACGATAATCCTCCCAAACTACTAAATAATTATCACCATCAAAAGCAACCGCTGGAGCAAACTGATTACCCGAAATAGTAGAAATTGGTATTCCACAAAGGTCAATAACTACACCATTTTTACTAACTCGGGCACCATAAATATCAATATCCCTTCGCCAATCCTCCCAAACTACCAAATAGTTCTCGCCATCAAAAGCAAAAGAAGGAGTTGATTGATAGCCTGGGGCCGGAAAATAAAAAATTGTCGTATCTACAAGAAACTCATTTTCTCCTAAAGAAAAATCAATAAATTTTTTATAATTTTTATAAGAACTTTTATCAAAAGAAATATATTTTTCTAATCTTATATACCTTCTTTTTAATTTTTCCGAATAAATATAATTACTTTTTAAATTTCCCACCAAAATAAAAATAATTAAAATATTTATCATAGCCCAATCCTTATTAAAAAAAATAACAAAATTTTAAAAAAAGTCAAGTTATTTTTTGACAATTATCTCCTTATTTTTCAAGGAGTTAGAAAATTTTATTTTTTAAAAACTGAAAGGTCAATTATTTTTTAGGAAAACAAAACTGAAAAAATAGGTAAAATATCTACCTAAATCTAACAATGAAATTCATTAATAAAGAACATAAGAAAATCTTCAATAAGAAGTTTCAGAAAAACTTTATTAATACTCTTCAGTGGTGCATTATTAATCGTTTCCTTAAAATCCTTATTAGTGGTATTATCCTGTCCTACCCCGTATATATCCCCCTAACCCTATTTTCCCATCTTCTCTTTATTGTTTTTTTCTTAATTTGCTATTGGGTAGAAATTACCTAAAAAATCCTGTTGTAAAAGATACATTTATAATAAAATATAGGAATTTTTTCCAAAAAATCAAGTAAAAATTTATAATGGATTGTCATTATTTATTGTCTAATATTTATTGGCAGCAAATTTCATAATGTAAAAAATGCCAGTAAACAATGTCGCCTTAATAATTAGATATTAATTAATAAAATCTCCATATTATTAATACCGATTGTTTAAATGTTTTACCTTACTTTTGTATGTTGCTTTTGGTTTAAAATTATAAAGTTTTTAAAAAATAACTATTTTCTTATAATTCTTTTCTTTTAGGAAATAGATACCTTTTTTATTTATCTTATTAACTTTTTCTCCTAAAGGTGTAAAAATAAGATAGTTAGATTTTTCAAAAGATGCTTTAATTTTATTATTATTATTATATTCAAAAATTGCTTCACTACCATAATCAGAAGTTTT
>JBDRVL010000018.1:0-10532 GCA_039801845.1 Caldifarciminota bacterium
CAATATGAATATCGGAAGCCCGATTTTTTACCGCGTAAGAAATTATAGTATTTACTAATTTAACCACCGGTTCCTGGGATGCTTCTTCTTCCAATTTTTTTATTTCCTCAGCAAATTCGGTTGATATATCTACGCCTTTATCTTCGCCCACTATTTGGGTTATTTCTTCAATCGGTGATTGATTGCTTGATTTGTAATATTTATCAATAGTATTTTTAATATCTTCCTCATTTCCTAAAACCGGACTAATTTCTAAACCCGTTTTAAGCCGTAAATCATCAATGATGTCAATATCAGTGGGATTAGCCATCACTACCGTTAAGGTATCGCCGATTTTAAATAAAGGAAAAACCTTTAAACTGCGACAAGCCTCTTCCGGAATTAAAGATAAAATTTCTTTGTCAATAGTGTAGCCAGCAATGTCTAAGTAGGGCACACCTAATCGGCGCGAAAGGGCTAAATAAAAATCTTCTTTATTAATTACGCCGCGATTGATCAATAAATTTTCCAAAGAGATATTACTCTGTTGGGCTTCTTCTTCAAATTTTTTAATTTCTTTTTGGGATAAACCAAATTCCAAAAGAACTTGGTTGATTATCTTTTTGTCCGCCATTATTCTCCTCCTTTATTATTTTTTAATAATTCTTCAATTTTGCTTAAAAGAACTTGGTTTTCAAAAGGTTTGGTTAAGAAGGCATCGGCTCCTAATTCCATTGCTAATTCATAATCTTTTTGTTGGATGCGGGCAGTGAGAATTATAATCGGAATATGAGCATATCGCCGGTCCCTTTTTAACATACTACATATTTGATAACCGTCAATACCCGGAAGCATCAAATCTAAAAGAATTAGGTCGGGATTTTCTTTTCTTGCTTTATTTAAACCTTCTATTCCATTTTCAGCCGAAATAGTTAGATAACCAGCATCGCTTAATCTTTTTTCCAAAATGAAACGGATGGCTTCTTCGTCTTCAATTATTAAAATCTTTTTCATATTTTTCTTCAATAGTGATATCTTTAAAAGTGTTTTTTAAAATCCTTTTTATTTCTCTAAATTTCTTTTTTAATTCTTCTTCCTTACCAATCAACATTGCAATTAGTTTTTTGCCAATTTTTCTTACTGTTGCCCAATTACCAAAGGTATCTCGGCAAAGATTAGAAAAGATTTTAAATTCCTTTTCGTTAAAATCATTTTCTATTTTTTTTATTATAAGAATTCCTAAAGAAAAATTTAATTCCTTTGCTTTCTTTAATTCTCTTTCTTTATAATAATTATATTCTTTTTCTTCTGTGTAGCAGGAAACACTAAAGTAAAAAGTAGTTCCTTTATGTTCTTCGCTTTCAAACCAGATTTTTTCGCCGCTTCTTTCTAATAATTCTTTACATAAAGCAAGTCCCAAACCTGTGCCACTTAATAAGGAATATCCTGGATGAGAAATTTGGGCAAACCTTTGGAAAACCTTATATTGTTCTTCTTTTGGTATACCTATCCCATTATCTTTTACCGAAATTATAATTTTATCTTCTTGGGGATGTTTTAAGGCGCGAATAATAATTTTACCATTTTCTTTGCTATATTTTATTGCATTTGATAAAAGATTAACAATTATTCGGTAAAAGGCTTTTTCATCAATAAAAGCAAAGGGTAAATTTTCTTCAATTTCCTTTATTAAACTTATTCCTTTCTCTTTCGCAATTACATTAATATTTTCTGTTAATTCACCAATTATTTTTTTTACATCAATTAGTTGAGGTAATAATTCTTGTTGACCACTTTCTATTTTTGTAAGGTCCAGTAAATCATTAATTAACTCAAATAGTTTTTGGGCATTATTTTTAATAAGTTTTACAATCTTTTGGAGATTTTCATCGGAAATATTTTCGTAAATAAGATTACTTCCTTCTAAAATAGCCGTAAGGGGAGTCCGCATTTCGTGAGAAAGAATTTGGACAAATTCAGTTTTAGTATTGGAAAGTTTAGTTAATTCTTCATTGGCTTTTGCTAACCGCTCAGCAGTTTTAATCAATTCAGCTTGAGAAGCTTGTAATTGTTGAGTAAGAATTGTAAGCTCCTGATTCTTTTTTCTTAGATTTTCTTCAATTACTTTTAAACTTGTGATATCCCGAGCAATATGGACGCATGCTAAAATATCCCCTTTTTCGTCAAAAATTGGTGATACGGAGACCAAAAATATTTTTTCATCAATTTCTATCTCTTCGGTAAAAGACATTTTCGTCCGTAGGGTTTTTAAAAAGGGGCAATTAATAATTGGTTCTTTTAGGGAATGAAAAATTTCGTAACACTTTTTGCCAATTAATTCTTTTTTTCCGAAATATTGGTAAGCCTTTTTATTAGCCTTCGTTATATTAAATTCTTTATCAATAATAACAATTAAATCATTTATCGCATCAAAAGTTTTTTCCCATTCTTGTTTTGTTAGATAGATTTCTTTTGTTTTCGCAATCTCTTCTGTGCGGTCTGTAAAAAATAATAAAAACCGATCGGATTTTAACGGTATACAAGTTTCTTCCCAATGTTTTTGGTTAATAGTTTTTAAACTTTTTATAGAATTTCCTGAGATTTTTGCTTGAAGTAAAGGACAAAATTCGCCAAGAAGATGGCAAGGATAAGAACTATTTTGGAATTCTCGATAACAATAATTGCTACTTCCCAAAATCTGGAAATTTCCGTTTACCAAATATACTTTCAAAGGAAGTTGGGAAAAAATAAGATTAAAGTCTTCAACTAATTTTTGTTTATCAGTTATATCAACTAAAAAAAGAATATTATTTTTTTCGTCGATAGGCAGTTTTATTGGACGAAAATACTGTTCACCAATTTTCATATCCTTATCAACGATTTCGCCAAAATTTATTTTTTCAATAGGAAATAGATTGTTATGATAAATAATTTCTTTAAAAGAAAGAATTGCTGAAGGGATGTTTGATTTTTCAATAATTTCATAAAAACCTTTTAGTGGTTCCTCTTTCTTTTCCTTTTCTTTTAGAAGTTGAGATAAGAGGATAAAAAGTCGGTCAGGATTAATTGGCTTTTCTAAGTAAGCATCGGCTTTTAAAGTGATAGCCCTTTTGGCAGTAGTTAAGGAGGAAAAACCGGTAAGAATTATCGTTAGGGGCGGTGGTTTTATCCTATTCTTTATTTCTTCAATCAATTCTAACCCATTTTTATCAGGCAAATTAATATCAATTAAAAAGACATCATAATCTTCCGGAAGTTTTTCTAATGTCTCTTTTGCTGTTTGAACAGTCTCTACCAAATAACCTCGGGAATTAAGAATTTCTTTTAAAGATTGAGAAAAAAGGAGGTCATCCTCAACAATTAAAATTTTTGGAATTTCTTTTCTCGTCCTAATTGCCATTTATTCCTTTTTTTGATATTTATAATGATAGTAATAATAATTTCGATATTTTTTTAAAGGTTGATAAAAGTTTAATACGCAACCAATAATTTTCTTTTCGCCATTATCTAACATTTTTATTGTCTCTTCTAACATAGGTAATTCGGTCTTCATAAAACCGCAAACTAATAAGATACCATCTACTTTTTTTGCCAATATAGAAACATCGGCAGCAATTAAGGCAGGCGGAGTATCAATAATAATTAAGGAATATTCATCTCTTAATTTATTTAGCCATTCATCAACCTTTTTCTTTTCTAATAAATCAGCCGGTGAAGGAATTAAAGAGCCGGCAGGTAAAATGTAAAGATTTTCAAAAGGTGTTTTTTGAATATTACCATTAAGATTATTTAAAACTAAATCAGTGAAACCGGGCTTTCTATCCATAGAAAAGATTGAATGTATTTTTGGTTTTCTTAAGTCTAAATCAATCAATAGTGTTTTTAATCCGCTTTGGGCAAAAATATAACTGAGGTTAGCAGCAATTGTTGATTTCCCTTCTGCTTGAGAAGGAGAAGTAACAAGAATTACTTTTTTATTTTCCCCTAAAAATAACCAAGATAAGGAAGTTTTTAATAAACGATAACTTTCGGCGCAAGTAGTCTTTTCGTCAGAAAAAGGAATAATATATTTCTTTATTCCATTTTTATCTTTTATTTTTTTCTCACCTAAATTAGGAATTGTTGCTAAGACACCGATATTCATTTTTTCAATATCGGAAATTGACTTTATCGTATTGTTAAGATAATCTAATAAAAAGGCAGCAGAAAGAGAGAAAAGAGAGCCTAAGAAAATAGCAGAGACCAAATTAAATAGAAGAGAAGGTTTAATTTTCTTTGCTGGTGTTGAAGCCTCGATTAAAGTAATTCCTGAAATTCGACCGGCTTCGCTAATCTTTGCTTCTTCATTTTTTTCTCTTAAAAGAGAGTAAATTTTTTGTAATATTTCAATATCCCGCATTAATTTTAAATAAGTCTTTTCTTTTTCTGGAAGGAAAGATAATTCTTCTTCGTATTGAGAAAGTAATTGGGAAAGTTTATTCAATTTAGCTTGCAATGCCAGTAATTCAATTTCTTTAAACACGATTATTCCTTCTAAATTTTTTAGGAAATCTATCGGATCCAAAAAAGTATGAGCATTAGTTTTAAGTAACTTTTCTTTTATTTCATTCTGTTTTTCTTCAATTTTTTTTACTTTTTCGTTATTAGGTTGATAACCGGAAAGGAGTAGATAGGTTTTTTCAATCTCTAAATTTTGATAGGTTTTCTGCATTTCCGAAAGAAGAGAAGAATTTTCTTTAACTACTTCATAATTCAGTTGTTTTTTGTTTTCTTCAAAAGATTTCTTAAGGTTATCCAATTCTTCTTTTCTTTCGTTATATAAGGCATAAGCTTCGTCATAAAGTTTTTTAATATTGATAATATTTTGAAAAAGTTCTTTTGTGCCTTCATCTAAATTGGTAATTCGGTTTTCTTTTTTGAAATTAGTTAGTTCATTTTCTTTTGCTTGCAATTCTTTTTCCATCTCTTTTAAACTCTTGTAAGTAAATTCTTTTATTTTACTTACATCTTCCTTCGTGATTTTAGCAACAAAATTTTCAAAAGTTTTAGAGTAGGTTTGGCAGAGAATCTCGGCAATTTCCTTTTTTTGGCTTCTTGCTTTAATATTTAAAATATCGGTTTCTTTAATAATTCTAATTGAGATATTTTTCTGGATATCTTCCACCGATTTAAAATAATTTTTTGCTTGGGTAGTTTGTAATTCCTTTAAGACCAGTTCCATTAAAGCATGGGATTTTAGAATTTCCGAATAATTATATAATAGACTCTTTTGTTTAACAAAAGATAAAGGAGTTGAAAAAAAGAGTTCACTTTTAAGTTTATCACCTTCTACTAAGATAGTAGCTTTGCTTTCGTATTCGGGTTTGGTGACGAAGGTAAGAATTAAAGAGATCGCTATGGAAATAAGAAGAATAGTAATAATTAAAGTTTTCCTTTCTTTAATAGTTAATAAAAATTTTTCTAAATTATAATCTTTCATTTTGCCTCCCTCGTTATATAGGTTAAATAAAGATTTAAAAATACCGCTAAAGTAGTAATAAAAGGAAGGGCTTCTTTAATTATCGCAAATTTAGAGCGAGGAATAATTACTACATCACCATTATCCAAAAGAAAGATTTCGCCTTTTTTAATTTTTTTATTTAAATTAACCGTAATCCTTTTTTTCTCTTTAGAAATAATGACAGTAACTTTTGATAAATCAGCATTGGTAGTGGGTCCACCAGCTTTAGAAATCAATTCTAATATATCACCGGTATAAGAAAGGTTATAAGAACCGGGATTTTTCACCTCTCCCCAAATATGGGTTTTTATTGTTGTTTCTTCTTTTAATGGTTGGGCAATTAAAAATTTAAAAATTGATAATGTTAAAATACCAAAAAAAATTATCCATTTCATAAAACCTCCTCTTTTATTAAAGAAAGCCAATAACTTTCTTTTTTAGTATTTTTAATTCTTTCATAATTGGAAGTATAAATAAAAAGTTGGGGGTTAAAATAATAATTTCCATTTCTCTTAATTCTTTCTACCAATTCCCACACACCATCAATCACTCTTTTTTGACAACGAAAAGAAAGAGTATTTTTAATCTTTTCAAAAGAAACGCGGTAATTACGTTTATCGGAAGAATCAGGATAGATAATCAATTCTGCCTCCGGACAAACCTCTTTAACGATTTTTCCAATTTCTTTTAATTGATAATTTTCATTGGTATCGCCTAAGTTAAATATCTGACCACTTACTAATTCTTCTTTAGCAAAAAGAACTTTAATTATGCCTTCGCAGAGGTCGTCAATATGAACAAAAGGTCGCCATTGTTCGCCTCCGTAAATTGGAATTTTATGTTCTTTTGCTGCTTTTAATGTTAAAAGATTTATTACTAAATCGTATCTTTCACGAAAAGAAGGGCCGTAGCAAGTAGCAAAACGAAGAATTGTAGTAATCAGCTCTTTCCCTTCGGAAAGAAGAATTTTTTCCGAATCTAATTTGGTTTTTGCGTAAAGCGAGACAGGATTGGTTGGACTTTCTTCGGTTAAGAATTCTCTATCGGAAGCACCATAAACCGAACAAGTGGAAGCAAAAATTAATCTTTGACAATTTTTACTTTTAGCTACTTGAACAATAAATTTTGTTGCTAATAAGTTAGTTTCAATAGTTAATTTCTCGGAAATAGTGCATGCTGGATCGCCAACGATTGCTCCTAAATGGATGAGAGCATCACAATCTTCTAAGGCTTCTGTTAAGACATTAATATGACGAAAATCACCTTCATAAACTTCAAAGGATTTATTATAATAAAGTTCTTTAATACTTTCTTTGCCATAAAGAAAATTATCAAGAATTCTTACTTTGTATCCTAATTTTAATAGTTTTCTTACTAATACCGAGCCGATGTAACCAGCACCCCCGATCACTAAAATTTTTTCAATCGGCTTTTTTATTACTCTTGCTCTTTTCTTTTCTAAATAGACGAAATAGTTCGCTAACAAAAGGAAAAGCCGAACAAAAGATAAAAGTAAAATAGCTAAAAGAGAGCCAAAAAAGAGAGGACGGATTTCAAAAGTAAAAAGGGAGAAATAAGAAGTAAGAGAAGAGAAAGTTAAAGATGAGAGTAAAGAGCCAAAAACAATTAAAAGAAATTTATACCTTCCCCGATAGGTTCGACCATAAGTATAAAATCCTAAAAATGAAAAGATAAATAGGTTAATTACAATAAGAAAGTAGAGCGAAAGAAAATTAGGAAGAGTGTGTTCGCTTAAAAGATAAACAAAGGAGTAAGAAAATGTTAAGATAAGAGCATCTGCTGAAAAACGATATAAAATACTAAAATTTAATTTTTTTAACATAAAGCCTCCTTTATTGAATAAATAATATAATCTAATTCTTCCTTTCTTAAATCAGGATAAAGAGGCAAAGAGAGAGAAGAGGAAAATAATAAATTGGCTACTGGAAAATCTTCTTTTTTTAAAGAATAAGTTTTTTTGTAATAAGGATGTAAATGTAGGGGAATAAAATGAACGGAAGTGCCGATGTTTCTCTCTCTTAAAAATTCAATTAATTTATCTCTTTCGATTTTTGCTGTTTTTGATAATCTTACGACATAAAGATGCCAACTTATCCTTTGGTTTTTTATATCAATTTTAGGTAAAATAAGGTCATTAAGATATTTAAGATTCTCCTGATAATAGTTAATGATCTCCTCTCTTTTTCTAATAAGTTCCTCAATTTTTCTTAATTGGCAGAGGCCAATACTTGCTTGAATATCAGTCATATTGCATTTAAATCCAGGATAAATTACTTCGTAATACCAACTGCCGTTTTTTTTATAACGGTCATAGGCATTTAAAGAAAGTCCGTGGAGAGCCATAATTCTTATTCTTTCTTCTAACTCCTTCTCTCTCGTTACTACCATTCCACCTTCACCGGTAGTGATATTTTTTGTCGGGTAAAATGAAAAAACGCAGATAAGAGAATCCTTGCCTACCTTTTTATTTTGATAAATTGTACCGCAAGCATGGGCAGCATCCTCAATTACATATAAATTATATTTTTGAGCAATTTCATTTATTCTATTCATATCACAACATTTTCCAGCAAAGTGAACAGGAATAATTGCCTTTGTTTTTTTAGTAATTTTCTTTTCAATCTCTTCTGGTTCTAAAAGATATTCTTCATTTACATCGCAAAAGACAGGTTTTGCACCGCAGTGAATAACTACATTAGCAGTGGCGCAAAAAGTCCAAGTAGGAACTATTACTTCATCGCCTTCTTTTATTCCCAATGCTTTTAATGAAAGAAAAAGACCACTCGTTGCCGAATTTACCGCAATTGCGTATTTAGCACCAATGTAATTTTTAAATTCTTCTTCAAACTCCTTTGTCTTTTTTCCGGTTGTGAGCCAACCTGATTTCAAAGTTTCAATAACTTCTTTTATTTCTTCTTCCGTAATACTTGGACGAGAAAAAGGTATAAAATTAAAACTTTTCATTTCATTAAAACTTTGTAAGAGCCAACAATTCCAAAATTAAAACTAGAAAATAATCGAATAGCCGGTAGATTTCCTAAAGGAACTTCACTAACTACATAATATTTTTTATCTTTAAAAAGAAAAACAAGAAAAGAAAATAAAAGAAAACTGCCCATTTTTTTATTTCGGTATTTTTCATCAATATAAATAGAAGAGATTCGCACAATTGGAAAGTTGGTTCCTAATTTTTGAGCATTAAGAACGCCAATACAGTTCTTTTCTAGCAAAAGGTATAAGAAAATAGTTGAACCAATAATTTGAGTGGAAGTTTTCACTTCTTCATCAAAAGTTAAAGGCTTATCCATTTTTAAGTTTTCTTCTTTACCAACAAATAAGATAAAAGTATTAATTAATTTGAAATTATTTTTTATAAGATATTGGATAAGTTTTTCATCATTAGAAGGAACTTTTATAATTATATTTTTATTTGGCACCTCTTTAAAGATTTGAGAAATAAGAGTATTTTTTAAAGAGAGATTAGGGGCAAAAAGATAGGGAACAATAAGATAATTATCATAAAATTCTGCGCAAACTAATCCAATAACCTCATCTTCTTTATCCTCGTATAAAACCTTGACTATTCCTCCTTCTTCCATTATTCGTAAGATATCCAAATTAAGATAACAGGTATAAAGGTCTTCTTTCTTCTCTAAGTTTTTAGGAAGAATATCTAATTTTTTCATTTCTTCTTCTCCATTTAAAGTTAAAAGATAAGCGCTCCTCATCACACACCTCCTGATTATAAATTCCTTCTTTTTTTAAAATTACTAAAATTGTTTTAAAAATAATTTTTAAATCTAAAAGAAAAGATACATTTTTTACATAAAATTCTTCTATTTTATTTCTTTCTTTTAAAGAAAGTTTGTTCCGGCCATTAACAATTGTTAAACTTATAAGACCAGGGCGAGCAAAAAATTTACTTTTATCTTCATAAATTTCTAATGGCAGAACCTCGTCAGGTCTTGGTCCAACAATACTCATCTCTCCTTTTAAAACATTAACTATTTGGGGAAGTTCATCTAAACCAAAAATCCGTAAAATTTTTCCAAAAGAAGTAACTCGGGGATCATTTTTCAAATAGAGGGAAGAGCCATCTTCTCTTCTTAAAAGGGGTGCATTTATTTTCATTGTTCTAAATTTATAAATTTTAAAAATTTTAAGTTCTTTTCCTCTTCTTTCTTGGGAGAAAAATATTTTTTCTTGGAAATAGAATAATTGGACGAAAGTAATAATAATAAATAACGGTAAAGAGAAAATTAATAGAAAAAGAGCAAAAATAATATCAAAAAATCTTTTTGCTAAAGAATTAAGATAAGGAGAATACTCTTTTTTTATCTTTGCTTCTTTTTTTATTTTTTGATAAATTTTCATTGTTTCTTCTTGAAACTTCTCTTTATTAAATTTTCTTTTAACATCTTCCAGGGCTTTTAAAGAAATTTTTTCTCTTAATTCTTGTTTTTTAATTAATAAAGAAATTTTTTCTTTTAATTCCTGATAATTTTTTGGCGAAAAAAGAAAACCATTCACACCATCAATTATTATCTCGTTGTTGCCCTTAATATTAGAAACGATGACCGGTATGCCGCTCGCCATCGCCTCTAATAAAGCGATAGGCATACCTTCCCAAAGAGAAGGCAAAACAAAACAATCACTTGCTTTAATTATTGATATTGGATTAGGAATAAAATCTAAGAAACCAACATAATCATTTATTTTAAAATTATCAATCAATTTTATTAATTTTTCTTTCATCCCCATATCTTCACCAATTAATAAGAGAAAGATTTTTCTATCTATTTTTTCTTTTAATAATTCTTTAATTGCCCAAATTAAGACCTCCGGATTTTTTTGTTTTGAAAGTCGTCCAACAAAAGTAATTAAAAAGTCTTCTTCATTTAAATTAAATTTTTGACGAATAGCGAAATTTGGTAGGATATTTTTAATCCTTTGGTAATCAATTCCATTATAAATCAACACTAATTTTTTTTCGTTGCCGATATTATATTTTTTTGCTAATTCCCAATCTTTT
>JBDRVL010000019.1:0-10254 GCA_039801845.1 Caldifarciminota bacterium
TGGATAAGGCGGGAATAAAAATCAGGACGTAATCTTGCTCTTAATTCTTCTATAGTACGATTAGTAGCAGCAATAATTCTTACATCTACTTCAATTTCGTAAGAAGCACCGATTCTTTTTATCTTTTTATATTCCAAAGCCCTCAATAATTTTATCTGGATTTCATTAGGTAATTCACCAAGTTCATCTAAAAAAATTGTGGAATTATTGGCGGCTTCAAATATTCCCTCCCGCATACTTATTGCGCCAGTAAAAGCTCCTTTTTCGTGACCAAAAAGTTCATCTTCAATCAAATTAAAATCTAAGGCATGGATATTTACCGTTAAAGGTGCTCTTTTATGAACCGCTTCTGGATCGTAACGATAACTTAGTCGGTGTAGGGCATTAGCCACCAATTCTTTTCCGACACCGCTGGAACCAAGTAAGACACAGGTAGCATCACTTATCGCAATCCTTTCAATCTCTTTTACCAAATAAGCCATACTTCTTGAGTTACCAATAACAATTTTATGGTATCTTTTCCATCTTTCTTTCTTCTCGTTGTCTATTGGTAGAAGTGCCATATTTTCAATATTTCGGACAATTGTTGGATAATATTCTCTTCCGGTTACTTCAGTGGGAACAAATGAACATCTTCCATAACCTGGATAAACTAAAAATTCGGTGAACTTTTTTGTATAATCAAGACCTACCTTTAAAGAGACAAAGAGAACCGGCACAATTCTATCCAATTCTTTCCGAATTTTTAAATAGATAAGAAATCCTTGTAAAGCGACTTCATCAAAAAGATCTAAATGAAAAAGTTGGCAATCCTCGCGTTTTAAAAGTTTATTTTTCTCTTTTAGATGGTTATAATCAACATCTTGGATAATCAGAGAAACAAATTCTCCCCGATTTTTTAAATACCATTCTTTTAGCTGAAAGTAATCTTGAAAATAAAGAAACTCAAAATTTTGATAAATCTTTTCTTCCTTTTCTTTAATAAAATTTATCAACCCTAAATAAGCCTCTTTCAAGTCATCAACCACTAAAATTAAAGGCTTTCTCATATGTTAAATTTTACTTTTTTTAATTATTCCTTCAATAATACCAATTAAATCAGAAAAAATAAGAACCAACTTTTCTTGGGGTTGAAAACCTTTAACAATATTTAAATATTCAAAATAATTCTCTTTTATTTCCTTTATCTCTTCTGCCAAATGACCTTTTTCAAAATCAATTTCCGTTTCTGCATCGGAATAAAAATGTAAAATAATCTTCTTCTGCCAATCAGTAATAATTTTCCTTTCCAAGACAATTGCAGCTCTTTTTTGGGCGTATTTTAAATGATCCGTAATCATGTGGATTAAAAAATTTTCTATTTTTTTATCCAAAAAAATTTTATAATGTTCATTATCTTCTTCACTAAAGGGATCGTAAACTTGCAGCAGATAATATCCTTCTTTTTTAAGATAATCTTCAATCTCAAAGGAATTAACCCTCTGAAAGACCATTTTTTTATCCAAACTTTCATTTATCTCTTCTAAATAAATAAACAAATTAGTGATATTTTTATTATTAAAAATTTTCTTTAAAAGGGATAAGTAATTTTCCATAAAAAATTTGGGTTCTAAGGTCTCTTTTAAATAGAAAACTTCTTCTTCTACTAATTTAAAATCTTCCCAAATTTTTTTTATCCTATTTTGTGCTCCCGCAAGATTGCCTTTCATTAAATAGTTATGATTTAAAGCAATAAAATCTTCAATAATTCTAATTAGCTGAGGTAAAGAACGGTTTTCTAATCGCCATTTTTTATTTTTAACTTTGAGAAAAATTGGTCTTACAAATAAAATAATAAAAAGAACAAAAAATACTGATAAGAAGCTACTCAAAAGTATTTGTTGTTGAATTTTCGCAACATGATATTTTTTTAACATTTTTTCAATCTTTTTATTTATCTCTAAAAAAGGCAAACCCAATTGGGCACTAATATTTAAGAGGGTGATTAAGAAATCTTGATAACCATATAAATTTCCCATTTTTATGCGGTTGGTTAATTTTTGATAATAATCTCTTTGCATTTCTTCCAAAGTTAATGAGTTGTTTAAAAAGTAAAAAAGGTAATTACCATCACTAACAATCAAATCATCTCTTTTGTCTCCATTTAAATCAAAAATTCTATATTCTTTAATTTCTTTTATCTGGTAATCTGGCATAATTTCTTGGTAATAAGAAAGATTTCGATTAATGAAAAATAAACAATTATCCGCCTTAACTATAAAACCATCTCTAAAGACCTTGCCTTCCACTTCATCAAAATTACCAAAAATTTCTATCTTTTTATTTTTATCATAAGCAAAAATCGACCGGTTCTCTAACTTACTAATAATTATTAATCCATCCTTTTTTAATGTTAATAAAATAAATTTCTCGTTCTTTTTAGGATAGATTTTTTTTGTTTTATATTCTCTATCTAAAATAATGATTGAATCCGGAAAAAGAAGATATAATAAATTTTTATCACCTGCCAGTTCTTTGAAATTTTGCCAGTTATCCTTTAATTCCCAAAATTTTTCTTCTTCGCCAGAAAAATAGAAAATTTTATCTTTAAAAATTAAATAGAGTTCTCTCTCATCATCAAAATTTCTATCTTCTAAAAAATATTTTTTAATTTTATCAGCGAATTCTTTATAATAAAGGACATCTAAATTTCTATTTAATAAGGCTAATTCTTTTTCGCCAATCGCAAGAAGATATACACCCTTTTTCCATTCTAATAGTTCTAAATTTTTAATTCGGAAATAGAGATTAACTGACTTCTTTTTTTTGATTTGATAAACTTTATTTTTGAAAAATCCATAAAGAAAATTTTCAATATCTTTTTGATAAACAATACCTTCCATTTGAGAAAAAAATTTCCATTCTTCTTTAGGAATTATATCACGAATTAAATTTTTTTTAATCTTATGTTCATCAATTCTTTTTCCTTTTTCCCATTTTAAAAGATTGAAAAAAGGAGAAAGACTAATGATAAAAAAAAGAAGAAAATTATTCATAAAATTTTAGTTTCTCACTGAGTAATACCAAAACACTCTCCTTTTTATTCTTTTTATTAACAATCAAAAAATCTTTAATTGGAAAATTCAAATCCAGATCAGCAATATCTTTTAATTTATTATCCACAAGAAGAATTTGACCGGAGATAAAATTATTAAGAAAAGGAGGGTTTGTTTTTTGTTGATAGGTAATTAATAAAAGTAATTCTTTATTTTTATCTTTATCATAAATAAAATCATCAGTTTCCAAAATTAAAATATTAGTAAGGTTTGCTAAAGATAGAAGCGAGTGGAAAATACGTTTTTTCTTAATAATTAATTTCTCTTTTGAGCTTTTTAAAATAAACACCTCCCCTTTTTTGCCTCCGGTACTTGCAAGAATCTCCTTTTCATTATCGTTATCGATATCCGAAACCTTTACACTACTAAAGCCAAATGAATAAAAAGAGCCAAAGGGGAAAGTTTCTAAAATTTTACCATTTTTATAAGATAAAAAATAAAGAATTCCTTTTTCTTGATTAACATCACTCGTAGCAATGATTAAAATACTCTCATTTACAGTATAATCAGTAATCAATAAATCTTTTAAGCTAAATTCCCATAAGGTTTTCAAATTAATATCCCATAAAACTATTTTTTTGAGGTCTTTCTTAATGCCTAAAATAAGAGTATCAAAAAGATTATTGATAAGAAATTTTTCCTTTACTATCTTCTCTGATATTAATTTAAAATTTTGGTTATAAATTTTTATTTTATTTTCTTTCTTATCGCAGCAGCTCAAAATAATAAAAAAAGAATTATTATCTTTTTTAAAAATATCAAAATCTTCAATATATTCATTTATTAATAATTTTCGGTAAAGAGAAAGAGTTTTATTTTTTAAAGTATAAAATCCCAAACTATTACCAAAAGAAACCACAATTATTTCTTTCTTTTGATAATTAATTTTCTGAGCATAATAGAAAGAAGTCTCTAAATAACCTAAATATTTCCCTTGAATATCAAAAATTAATGGTTTGAAAATCCCTTCGGAATAAAGAATAATTTTATTGTAATTTTCTAAGAAAAGGAGACTTCTTTTTCTCTTCAACCGTGAGGAGAAAGATATTTTTGGTGGAATAAAAGAACCAACTTCATTAGTCAAAATAAATTCGCCATAAAGGTCGGCTTGCGAAAAATAATGAAAAAGTAAGTATAAAATAATTACCATCTATTTTTTATTTATTCGGCCATTACGAGAGAAATTAGCCCGATAAGTAAACCATTCACTTTCAACAACTTCTCCTTCGACTCGAAAAGCATATAAATAACCATCCCAAGATGGTATTATTAATTTTTCTTTACTAAAAAGGAAAGAAGGCGTTTGATATACATCTTTATCGGTAGCACAAATTTCCATTTTAAATAGTATCTTTCCATTTTCATTAAGGGCATAGAGATAGCCCATTTCGTCTAAAATAAAAATTATTTTTTTGTTATCTTTTTTAATAATTAAAGGAGTAGAAACAATTGCATCTTCTGCTTCAAAAAGGGTAATTAATTTTTCTTTATAAACGTTCAACTTACCACCGTCGTCACCAAAATAAATTTTTTCTTCTTCATCAACAATGACTTCACTCTTTATCGCATCTTCATCAGGAGTAGCAATTCTTTTTACCAGCCTTCCTGTTTTCTTATTTAAAAAATACAAATAACCGTCTTCACAACCACACACAATATAATCCTTCGTAATCGTTGGCGATGGGAAAAAATCATCTCCTTCTAAAGAATTAAATTTAAAATTGATTTTTCCCTTTGAATTTAAAGAATAAATTTGGTAGTCGCAAGAGAAAATTAAGTTATTTTTTTCATCAACAGAAATATCGCCCAACTCCGAAGAAAATTTTATCTCTTTTACTTTCTTACCTAAAAGAGTGAAAAGATAAAGACTTCCATCGTCAGAAGAGATAGCAATTTTATCCGGCGGCAAAAAGGTAGGGGTATTATAGATTTCACCAGATAGTTTGTTTTTGAAAATCAATTTTCCATTTTTAGTTAAACAGTGTAAAAAAGAATCTGCTCCAAAATAAATTAAGGTATCAACAATTAAAGGACAGCCGTAAATTTTGCCACCGGCATAGAACTGAAATTTCTTTTGACCTAACAAATCAAAAGAATAAAGATTACCTTTAATATCACCAATATAAATATTATCTTCTTTATCAATTGCGCAACTACCATAAACCATATCTTCTAAGTTTATTTTGCCAATAAAAAGTTCTTCAAAGATAGTAATCGTATCAGTAGTAATTAAATAATCCTTGCCAATTTTTATCCTTATTATGTAACCACCTGGTTTTTCATATTTATGCTCTGTCTCATAAATTATCCATTTTACTTCTAAACTTTCTATTTTTTCATCTCCCCAATCAATTTTTAAGCTTATTGGAAAGTTTTTAAATTTAAAATAAAGAAAAATAGGAATCTCCTTATCGCCCCAAGAAGAATAAACAAAAGAATCAATAGGCACAATATTGAAAAAAAGTGAAAAAAGAATTGTTATCATTGGCTTGCTATTTTTATAAAATGGTTTTCTTTTATTTCTTTTAAATATTCATCAATAATTTCTTTCAATTTCTTTTGATAAAGAAAATTTCTTAAATCTTCTTGAATTTCCGAAAAAGATAAAATCCGCTCTTTCTCTTTTTTTAACATTTTTATTAAATGAAATCCTTCTTTTGACAAAATTGGTTCCGAAACCTCTCCACTATTAAGATTTTCGCAGACTTCCTTAAAAGGTGAAAAGAGAAAATCAACAATAAATTCGCCAAGATAGCCACCTTTTTCTTTTGTTTCTAAGTCATAAGAATATTCTTTTGCCAATTTAGCAAAATCCTCACCTTTCAGAATTCTATCGCGGATTTTCAAAAGTAATTTTCTAACGCGAAGGGTATCTTCTTTACTTATCGGCACTTCAATAAAAATGTGAGCAATTTTTATTTTATTTTTTGTTTCGCCTAATTTCTTTACAATATGATAACCGTATTGACTCCTAAAAGGAGAAGAAAATTCACCAATTTTTAGTCCTTTCACGGCTTCTTGAAATGTTAAGGGTAAACTATCAATCCAAAATTCACCTAAATAACCTCCTTTCTCTTTGGTATTTTTATCCTCTGAAAAACTTTTACAGATTTCTTCAAAATCACCGCCACGCAATAAAATTTCATAAATTTCGCTAATTCTTCTTTGACTTTCCTTCTCCTTTTTTTCCTCTGGTAAAATTGGAGAAAAAATATGGGCAATCTCACAAACCGCCGGTCTCTTTGCTAAAGAATCCTTTATCTTTTCATAAAACTCTCTTAATTCTAATGGAGTAATAATAATATTTAAACGATTTTTTTTTGCTAACAATTTTTGAATAATTAATTCCTGACGAAGATTATTTTTTATAAATTCTTTTGCCTTTTCTAATAAAGTTTCACTTGTTAAAAGATTTTCTTTTATCTTCTCTATTCTTTCTTTCCAAAGATTCTCTAATTCTTTTTCCTTTACTCCAATCGTTTCTTTTTCAGCTTCTTGGATAAGAACTTTCCCATTAATCAAACTATTTAATAGAGAATCTTTTAAAATAACGGTATCAATAATTGGTGCCGAAAATTCTTTTAGTAAAAGATAATTTTTTTGATATTCCGAATAAAGAATAATCTCATCGTCCACATAAGCAGCAATATAATCATAAGAAGATAAAGAAAAAGTTGAAAATATTAAAAAATAAATCATTTAAAGAAATTTTCCGGATAATAACTCACTTTGTATTTTTCTTTTAAATCTAAAAGCATTTTATTCAACATTTCATAGCCCTTTTTATACTGCAATATCTGCTTAATATAATTTTCTACTTCTCCCAAAGAGACATCTTTCTTAACTCTCTTTTTATCCACCAGTTGAATAATCTGATAACCTTCCTGAGATTTTATTGGTGAAGTAAATTCATTAATTTTCAAAGAGAAAATTTCTTCTTCCAAAATTGGATCTGTTAAAAATCCTCTTGGAAAATATTTAGATTCTTCTCCAGCAGGCAAAAGCTGGTCTTGCGAATATTCTTTTGCTAAAGAAATAAAATCTTTTCCTCCTTTTAACTCTTCATAAATTCTATTTGCCAAATCCTCATCATAAACAACTATCCGCCTAATTTTAATTTCCGAAAGAAAATCTTCTTTATGTTGATTATAGTAATCTAATACCTCTTTCTGAGAAACGGAAATCTTTTTTGCTTCTTCTTCAATCAAAGCATTAGCAAAAAAATCCCTTTCCAAAGCCTTTAATTTCATTTGTAAATTCTTATTTTTGGTCAGCCCCTTTTTTTGAGCAGCAAGATAAATAAGTTCACTATTAACAATCCTTTCTAAAATCGGCATCAAATTTTGTTCATTTAAACTAACTTCTTGGGGAATTTGAGCAAGAATTTCATTTTTGGTAATCTTTTTATTACCAATTTTTATAACCGGCTTCTCTTCTTGGCAAGAGAAAAAGACAAAAACCACTAACAAAGAAATAATTATTCTTTTCATTTCTCACTCCTTTTAAATTAAAATCTTAATCAATAATAAAGAAGTTTAAAATTAAAGTCAATAAATAGAGAAGTTAAAAATCTTCGCCCTCAAAATCTTCATAAATATTGTAATCCTCCTCAAAATCTTCTCTCACTTCGCTAATACATTCTTCGTAATCTGGACATCCTGAACAACAATTTTCTTTTATTTTTCCTTCATTTTCACAATCATAATAATCCGGACAGATTTCGCAACACATTTTTCCCTCCTTTTTATTTTCTTTTTTTCAATTTCTTGTTATAAACAATCTTTTCTCTCTTATCTTCCTTAGTTATTGTCATACAAGAATCAAAATATTTACATTTTTCACAACAACTTTCATTTTTATTTTTACACATGTTAAAAAGATTACAAACTTGGCAACACATTTTATTTTATTATTAGGAGAACCTCCCGAAGAACTTCGGCACAAAGGGAAGCGTAAACTAAGGGGTTATTTAAAAAGGGAGAAAATTCTACTATATCAACGCCAACAATTTCTAAATTTTTTAATAATTTAAAAGAAGAAACCATCTCTAAAAAACTAATTCCGCCGGCAACCGGTGTCTGCACTGATGGTAATACACCCATATCTAAAACGTCTAAATCTAATGATAAATAAATTTTTTTATTTTTCAACAAAGGAATAACTTTTTTTAATGGTCTAAAAACTTCAAAAAGAAAGAGATTAGGGTTTTTCTTTAAACAATCTTTTGTTAAAGAACGGATTCCAAATTGATAAAGATTTTCCTTTCCCACTATTTCCAAAATTCTTTTTGCTACCGTAGCATGAGAAATTTTTTCACCCATAAATTCTTCTCTTAAATCAGAATGGGCATCAAAAATAATCACCGCCAAGTTTTTATAATATTCTTGAAAAGCCATTACTATCGGATAAGTGATTGTATGTTCCCCTCCGAGAATTACCATTTTCTTTTTTTCTTTTAAGTAACCTTTTATTACATCTTTTACTTCTTTTATAAAATTTTCCGGATTTTCATTTTGAAAATTAAAATTTCCTACATCACAAATCTTAATTTCATTTAAATCCTTCTTTTGATAAGGACTATAAGTCTCAATATTCTCTGCTCCTTCACGAATTAAATTAGGAGCAAATCGGGAGCCGGAAATAAAAGAGGAGGTTTTATCATAACCAATACCAAAAATTAAAATATCTGCCTCTTTAAAAGAAGCATTGGCAAAATAAAAACTCATTCGAAAAAATATATAAAAAATTTTTAAAAAATCAATAAGAAAAGGCAGTAAGACACGGTACCACATTAATAAGAATGTGAAAGCAAAGAATACCTTAAATCCCAAAAATGAAGAAACATAAAAAACTAAATGAAAACTTTAGGAATAGTGACAATGCCTTAACTAAATATTTAAAAAGTGCATCCATGCTAAAATTTTTAAGCAAAATTTCTTATAAGTTATTTGTATTTCAATTACTTATCTTAAAATTTAGAATAAAGATAAAACGCATCTCTACCCACCATCTTATTATCGTCTTAATAAGCATCTCAATCTTCATTCTTATAGATACTCTAAAAATTTAATTATAAAGGCGTGGTATATCGTTTATTTTTCTATCCGTATTATTATTCATTCTCATAGGTTTATTTTTAATAATGCTTTATATGCTCTTATATTCTTAATGATTGACTAAAATTTTGTATCTTTATATAATTATATATATTGGAGGTTAAATATGTCAAACGAATGGAAAGGACCATTAATAAAAATTGATGATTGGCGTTATAAAGTACCAAAAAGTTATAAATCGGAAATGCGAGTTGATGGAATTATTTATGCTGACGAAAGACTTTTAACCCATATCAAACAAGAAATGGCTTTAGAACAAGTGGCGAATGTTGCTACTTTACCAGGAATATTGAAATATTCATTGGCAATGCCTGATATTCACTGGGGTTATGGATTTGCAATCGGCGGTGTGGCAGCTTTTGATTTGAAAGAAGGCATTATTTCACCAGGTGGTGTGGGGTACGATATTAATTGTGGTGTGAGATTATTAAAAACGAATCTAACAATTAAAGACTTAAAACCAAATCTTTTAGAACAACTTGTTAGAAGTATTTTCCACAATGTTCCTTCCGGTGTAGGTTCTACTGGTAAAATAAGAATTTCAGAAAAAGAAGTTATGGAAGTTTTAGAAAAAGGAGCGAGATGGGCTTACGAAAAAGGATTTGGAACCGAAAGAGATTTGAAATTTACTGAAGAAAATGGCCAAATGAAAGGAGCGAGACCGGATTTAGTATCCAAAAGAGCATTAGAAAGAGGAACGCCCCAACTTGGTACCCTTGGCGCTGGTAATCACTTTTTAGAAATCCAAGTAATTGAAACTATTTATGACGAAGAATGTGCCAAAGTTTTTGGTCTAGAAAAAGGAATGATCACTGTTATGATTCATACCGGTTCCCGCGGACTTGGTTATCAGATTTGTGATGATGCGATAAGAAATTTAAGAAAGGCAGTACAGAAATATGGAATAAAATTACCTGATCAACAACTTGCCTGTGCACCCATTGAATCACCGGAAGGAAGAGAATATTATAGTGTGATGGTTTGTGCAGCCAATTATGCGTGGGCGAATCGTCAATGCATTACTCACTGGGTAAGAGAAGCTT
>JBDRVL010000020.1:0-9823 GCA_039801845.1 Caldifarciminota bacterium
CAAGTTATTGAGAAGAATTTTGATTCTGATGAGACCTTAGAAGAGATTGAAGCGGATAGAAAGAAAGGGCAGTTTCTTTATTATGAGGGAGAGAATTATTATTTTATGGATTTAGAGAGTTACGAAACAATCTCTTTCTTCAAAGAGGTGCTTGGCGACCGGGTTTATTATCTTACGGAGAATTTAGAGGTTACTCTTCTTTATCTGGAAGGAAAACCAGTAAATATTGAAGTGCCTACTTTTGTTGTCTTACAGGTTGTGGAAACGCAGGCATCTTTTAAGGGAGATACTATGTCCGGTTCTTCCAAACCAGCAAAACTTTCTACCGGTCTGGTGATTGATGTTCCTTTCTTTGTTGAGGTTGGCGATTATGTAAGGATTGATACGAGGACAAATAGTTATGTGGAAAGGGTCTTATGATTAAAAAAGTGTTAATTGCTAATCGGGGAGAAATTGCGGTAAGAATTATTCGGGCTTGTAAAGAACTGGGATTAAAAACTGTAATTGTGTATTCCGAGGCGGATAAAGAAAGTTTAGGAGTTAAATTGGCGGATGAAAAGGTTTGTATTGGTAAAGGACCGCCGCAAGAGAGTTATCTTATTGCCTCGCGGATCCTTTCTACCTGCGAAATAACCAATTGTGATGCTGTCCATCCAGGTTATGGGTTTTTATCCGAGTCAACCGATTTTGCCGATGCCTGTGAAGAAATGAAAATAATTTTTATTGGTCCCACATCAAAAACTATTAGGCTTTTTGGCGACAAATTGGAGGCGAAGAAAATGGCAAAAAAATATAATTTAAAGATAATTGCTGGTTCGGAAGAAGCAGTAAGAGATGAAAGCGAAGCCAAAAAGATTGCCAAAGAGATTGGCTACCCAATACTTTTAAAAGCCGCGGCCGGAGGCGGTGGTAAAGGAATGAAATTAATAAATAATGAAGAGGAACTTTTAAATAATTTCGATACCGTAAGATTAGAAGCAAAAAATGCCTTTTTTGACGACCGGGTTTATATCGAGAAATATTTAAATCCGGTGAGACATATTGAATTTCAAATTTTGGGTGATGGTAAAGGTGGTGTTTGGGTATTTCCACCAAGAGATTGCACAATTCAATTTCGCCACCAAAAGATAATTGAAAAGAGTCCGGTTTTAAATATTCCAGTAGAAAAGATAAAGGAGGTGCAAGAAAAGATATTAAATTTCTCTTCCGAGATAAAATATCGGAGTGCGGGAACTTTCGAATTTCTTTATTATGATGACTTCTATTTTATGGAAGTGAATACCCGAATCCAGGTTGAACATCCAGTAACCGAAATAGTAACCGGAATAGATTTGGTAAAAGAGCAGATAAAAATTGCTGATGGTCGAAACTTATCTTCAAGAATTATTGAAGGAAATGGTTTTGCGATTGAAGCCCGATTAAATGCCTGCGATCCAGAAAATAATTTTGCTCCTTTTCCGGGAAAAATTGAAAAACTTTATTTGCCTTTTTATCCCTTTCTGCGGATTGATACTCATATTTACGAAAAATATGTGATTCCTCCTTATTATGATTCTCTTTTAGCAAAATTTATTGCCTGGGGTAAAGATCGGGAAGAGGCAAGGATAAGATTAATGATGGCTTTGAAAGAGACTGAAATTAATGGAGTAAAGACTAATAAAGATTTCCTAATCAAAATTTTAGAAGATGAAGATTTTTTAAGAGGAGAATATTACAAAATTACTGAAAAATTAAAAGAAATTATAAAATGAATTTCAATAAAAAATTAAAATGGGGAAGATTACTTTGGTGTCTATTCTTATTTATCTATTTCTTTCATTTTTTAAAAAATCTATTTCTTTCTTCTCTTGTAGACGGTGCTTTAATTCCGATAATCTTTTTTATTACCCTTTCTTTTTGGATGATTATTGAATACTATTTTTCTTCGCCTTTTTTTCAATCGGGAATTGTTGAGTATCATCAGGGTTTAAGGATTATTTATTCTCTTTACTTTTATCCCTTTTTAATTCTTAATGGCGTGGATTATTGTTATTACCATTTTTCCCAGTTAGAATTTCTAAAACTGGGAATAAATATTTTTGGTTTAATTATCTTTTTTAGCGGCACAATCTTACGAATTATTACCCTTTTAATAGCTTTGACAAGTTCTTTAAAAGAACTGCCTCAAAAAGTAATTTATAAAAAAATTAGCCAGCCCCGATATTTAGCAACTTTAATTCAATTAATAGGTATTCCTTTTACTTTTTCTTCCGGTCTTGGGTTTCTTTTGTTACCTTTAGGGATTCTGATAATTATTTATGAAGCGAGATATGAAAACAGAATAATAATAAAATATTACAAACAGTTAAAGGTCTTCTTGTTAATCCCGAAGTTAATTTAAAATTGGTAATAACAATAAGGGCATTCTTTTGCTGGTTTGGGAATTAACCTTTCGCAATTAGGGCATCTTTTAAATTCAATTTGGCAAGTCTTACAAAATATATTTTCTTTGGCTAATTTCTGATTGCAAAAAGGACAATGGCAATCATTCTTTTCTTTCATTTTTTCCCTTCTTTTTTAAATAATCTTCAATTGCCTTGTGTAAAGCATCGGCACCTAAATTGGAACAGTGCATCTTATGGGGTGGTAAGCCACCAAGTTCCTTAGCAACCATCTCATTGGTTATCTTTAATGCCTCTTCGATTGTCTTGCCTTTTGCCATTTCCGAAACCATACTGGCGACAGCAATTGCTGCGCCGCAGCCAAAGGTTTTATACTTCACATCCACCAGAATATTATCCTTTACCTTAATATAAAAAGTCATCATATCGCCGCAAACCGGATTACCAACTTCGCCAATGCCATCAGCATCTGGAATTTCGCCAACATTCCGAGGATTTAAAAAATGCTCCATTACCTTTTCGGAATACATTAATTCATTATAATAAGAAAATTAATAAAAGTCAAATTATTGACATTTTATAAATTTTATGTTATTCTTTATAGTAGGAGGAAAAATGAAAGTAAATATTACTTCTCGCCATTTTGAAATACCAGAAACTTTATTTTCTTTGGTTGAGAAAAAGAAGAAAAAGTTTGAAAAATTTGCTGGGCTTATTCTCGATTTTACCCTTTCCCTTTCTAAGGATTCCAATTATTTTATTAGCGAAGGAAAAATAAAATTGAAGACCGGAATAATTAATGCAAAGGGACAAAATCCGGAATTGGGATTAGCCGTAAATGAGACATTGAATAAATTAATTACTCAACTAAAAAAACATCACGAAAAATTGGTTGAAAAGAATGCAAAAAGAAAATGAGCGAAGTAATAACTAAGAAAATAAAAGTTAATGAGTTATATTCCGAGAAGAAGGAAGACCTGAATTTAAAATTGATTAATGAGGACGGCATAGAAAAACGGGAGATAGTTAGTGTTGATATTAATCGTCCGGGTTTGGCTCTGGCAGGTTATACCGAAATTTTTCTCTCGGAAAGGATACAAATTATGGGAAGAACAGAAATTGGCTATTTAGCTACCTTGGAAGAAAGAAAAAGAGAAGAAGCGATTGAAAGGGTGATGAAATTCCAGCCACCGGTTTTTATTTTTACTCATGATAATGAAGTGATAAAAGATTTTATCCCTTATAGTAAAAAATATCAAGTTCCTCTTCTGAAAACTGATTTACCTACCACCTATTTTATCCATCGGCTCACTTCTTATCTTGATTACAAATTAGCACCAGAAACTTATCTCCACGGTAATTTGGTCGATGTTTATGGGATTGGCTTATTAATTATTGGTGAATCAGGGATTGGTAAAAGTGAATGCGCCTTAGATTTAGTGGCAAGGGGACATCGTTTAGTGGCTGATGATTTGGTAAAAATTTTAAAAAGGGGAGAGGGAATTTTAATGGGTTACAGCGCAGCAAAAAGTCCCAAATTACAACACCATATTGAAATTAGGGGCGTAGGGATTGTGGATATATATAGTCTTTTTGGCGTGCGGGCGTTAAGAATTCAAAAAAGAATTGAAGTGGTAGTTGAATTGGTAAAATATAAAAAAGATAGCGATTATGAAAGATTAGGTTTAGAAGATCAATATACGGAAATTTTGAATGTAAAAATTCCTTTGGTAAGGATTCCGGTTATTCCTGGTAAAAACCTGGCTTTAGTTTGTGAAGTAATTGCCAAAAATCATCTTTCCAAAATTTTAGGTTATCATCCGGCGAAAACTTTTTACGAAGAATTAAACCGGATATTATTAGGAAAACCACAGGTTGATCAGTTTATAACCGACGATATTGAATGATGAGTGAAATTGGCACTGTTATTCTTACCCATAGTCAATTAGCTTTTGGTTATCAAAGGATATTAGAAAAGATGTTCGGAGTTTTAGAAGACACAATTTTTTTAACTAATGAAGGATTATCTTTTGAAGAACTGAAAAATAAATTAGCCGAGGAAATTAAAAGGTTGGATAAAAAAAATATAATAATTTTTATTGATATTATTCATGGCAGCTGTGCCCAAGCTGCAACCGAATTAAAAAAAGAGAATGAGAATATAAAATTAATTTGTGGTTTTAATCTTCCTTCCTTAATAAAATTTTTTACTTATAAGAATAAAAAACCCTTAGAAAAACTTTTAAAAGAGGTAATTGACACTGGTAAAGAAGGAATAAAAGAAGTTTAAATTATGAAATACATTGTTTATTTAGTATTTCCTTTTTTAATTTTTTCTTGGACAACGCCAATTAATATTTCCCAAAATCCATTAAATGATATAAATCCTCAAGTTTGCCGTCTCTGGAATCCTTTTTCTTATACTTGTGTTGTTTGGCAAAGGGAAGAAGGTAATTTATATAATATTTTTGCTCGTTTTTCTATGCAAATAGGAGAATGGGGACAGGAGATAAGAGTAACGGACGATTCAATTTATAGTAATGAGAACCCGGTTGTTGCTTATGATGAGATAAGAAATAAAGTTTGGGTTGCCTGGCAAAAGAATTTAGGTAATAATTGGGAGATCTTTGTAACTTCTGGTGAACCAAATAATGGTTTTTCTCCTCCCTATCAATTAACAAATTCAGCAAATAGAGATGATAAAAATCCGACTATTTTTTGTATAAGAGATACTGTTTGGGTTATTTGGGAAAGTTGGGGAGATAGTTCTTTTATCCTAAGTAAATTTTATAATGGTGAAGAATGGTCGGAGAGCATTATTATTGCTCAATGTGGAGCTTCTGAGGCGTTCCTATCTCAACCAAAAATAACTATTAGATATAGTCATCCAATCGTAATCTGGTATAAATGGTCAAGATGTTTTTCCCATATTTATTATAGTGAATATATTAATGGTAATTGGACACAACCAGCAGCAGTTTGTACCTCCGGGCATAATTATACTATTGAAATTAATAACAATTCTCTTTTTTATCTCAGCGGAGTAATTATTGTTTGGTATAATAATGAGACACAAGATATTTTTAAAACGGCCTACGATACTTTTAACCTTCATTACAATATTACTAATGATACTGATATTGTAGATATTTATCCATCGGTTTTAATATTTGATATTCCTGTTTTTAATCTAATGCCTTATATAATTGTTTGGCAAAGAGAAAATAAAATTTATTCCCATTTTTGGTATGCCTCTCAATTTATTCCGGTAGATACTACTTTTACCTGCGAAAAACCAACACTTACCGCAATGGGTTCAACCTGTGTTTGGTGTGTTTATCAAAAAAATATTAATGGCAATTACGAAATCTTTGGCAGTTATGTTTATTATAGTGATATAAAAGAAGATATAAATAAAAAACCTTCTATCCTTCGGAAAAAAATTATTCTTTCTAAAAAGTATTTTGACCTTAAAAAATATAAAATCTATAATCCTTTAGGAAAGGAAGTAAAAAATTGCTCTTACTTGCCTTTGGGAGTTTATTTTATATTAAAATAAATTTGGAAAGGATTTTTTAATTTTACTTTTCGGCCAAGAATATCAAAAGATTTCAATTCTTTCTTGATTTTTATCTCTTCTTTAATATTGGAACTCTCTTGATATTTGATAATCAAAATATCTTGACTGCCTGTGCCAATTACATAAATTTCATTATTTCTTATAATAATATCATTTCCTTCACTAAAAAATCCGGCATTACCAGTAATCCGCCAGATTTCATTGCCTTCTTTGTCATATTTTATAGTTAAAATATCGTTGTTGCTACCAGTAGCATAGAGATAATTTTGATAATAGATAATTTTATTTCCATAGCCACCGTCAATAATTCTTTCCCAAACAAGTTGTCCATTAGGATTAAATTTATTGATAACAAAATAAGAATTGATAAAACCGGTAATATAAAAATTATTATTTTCATCAATTGTCATACTTTTTGTCTCATCATCAGTATAAGGTCTTCCATATCTTCTTTGGAAAAGTGCTCGGCTATTTTGGTCATATTTTAATAATATCCAATCTTCACCGGTTGCCGGATGATAATTATAACCACTTACTAAAATATTTTGACTGCTATCAATACCGATAACCTTTCCCCATTCGTTATAATCGGTTGTTGAGTAGATTTTGGACCAATAGAAATTACCTAAAGTATCATACTTAATAGTTAAAACATCGCTACCGCTGATTGAAAAATCTACTGAGCCGGTAATAAAAATATTTCCTCTTTTGTCATAGATAATTCTCTCTCCTCCGTTTGCTAAACTGTTATTTTCGTAATGGTTGCGGAACCAAACTATCTCGCCATTTTTATTCAATTTATAGGTGCCAACATTAGTGAGATAAGAAAATTCCATTATTCCAGTAACATAAATATTACCAAATTCATCAATAATAATATCTTTTGCATAATCATAACCACTGCTACCAAATGTTCTTTGCCAACAGAGGTTACCTAAAGAATCATATTTTAAAATGAGATAATCCCAATTATTGTTATTAGAAAAAGTAGCTCCAGCGATATATACAGAATTTTCATTATCAATTACTATACCGGAAACTCCTTCATTTCCTTGCGTCTCAAATTTTCTTAACCATCGCAATTCGCCATTGGGACTAATTTTAAATAAAATAATATCATAATTGTTGTTTTCATTTTCTGTTAAGCCACAGGCAATAATTTCATAATTTTTATCAAAAGAGATAAAATAACCAAAATCATTTCTGCCACCATTATAATTATATCGCCAAACTTCATTCACCTGATTGAAAAGAAAGATTGTGATAAGTATCATATTTTTTATTATGAAAAAAATTCTTTTAAAAATCAATAATTCTTGAAATTTAAGTAAGAATTATCATAATTTATATTGAAATGAGGATTTTTTTAATTTCCTTTCTCTTTTTTGCCTGTGGTATAAATTATTTAAAAGAAGCAAAAAGAAAAGTAGTTTTAAATTATTATGAAGATTATTTTGTTGTTGTTAATAATATTGATAATGAAAAAATAAAAAAATGGCATAACTATTTTGTAAAAAATCCTAACTATTTAAAAGAACTATGTCAAAAATTTTTTTCTATTCCTAAAGAAAGTAATTTTGAGTTTAAATTTTTTGCCTATGATTCATTAAATAAAAAATATTTACTGCGCTATTTTGCCTTTAAACCCAATCCAATAGATATTGCTGGTTGGCAGGTAATTTTTATCTTTAATGAGAAAGGAAATTTAGATAAAGTTTATATCTCGGAAGTTCCGTTAGAAAAATGAGAAAGAATAAGAAAAAAGATAAGATTGTTATGGATAAAAAGAAAATTTTCTTTATTTTATTTATAGTTTTTCTCTTATTCACAATTCTTACCTATGACCCAAAACCAGCCTTGGGTGGAGATAATATCCATTATCTTTTATTAGCCCGTTCCTTAATAAGTTTTAAAGGTTATAAAGATTTATGGCATCCTGAAGAAAGACCCCATACTCAATATCCCTTTGGTTTTCCTTTATTAATTATTCCTTTCTTATTAATCTTTGGCGAGAATTCATTATTTTTAAATTTCTTACCTTTACTTTTCTTTATTGGTTCTTTTTTCTTAATAAAAAAGATTTTTCAAGAAGCAAAATGGCGTTTTCTTTTGGCTGCTTTATTTTTCTTTTCTCCCTTAGTAATTGAAAACTCCCATGTTTTACTTTCTGAGCCACCTTTTATTTTCTTTTCCCTTTTAACTTTTTATCTTTTTATTTTATATGAAGAAAAAAAAGATTTTAGATTCTTTATTCTTTTTGTTTTTTCTAGTATTTTTACTTTTTTTATTCGCACTGCCGGAATCGGTCTCCTTTTGGCAATTTTTCTTTATTTACTTACTAAAAAGAATTATAAATTTTTGATAATTGCCTTAGCAATATTTTTGATTGTTTTTCTCCCTTGGGAAAGAAGAAATAAAAAAGTACGAGAAGGAAGCAGTTATTTACAACAATTTTTACAAAAAGATCCTTATCAGCCTGAGTTGGGAAATATTAATCTTTCGGAATATATTAGTCGGGTATTTAAAAATTTTTATCTTTATAATTTTGTTATTGTTCCCAAAATTTTCTATTTTAACGAATTTCCACCAATAATTTGGCAAATTATAATAGGCTCTTTAACAATTCTCTTAATAATTATTGCCCTTTTTACTCTTATAAAAAATAAAAAACCTTTAAATAAGTTAATTTTTTATTATTTTATTTTTTCTTCATTAATTATTTTTTCTTGGCCAGAAATTTGGTCGAGCGAAAGATTTCTTTTCCCTTTTTTTATTTTTTTTCTTTATCTTATTTTTATTGGCGGCGAAAAATTTTTTATAAAATATAAAATATCTTTTTTTACCTATCCTTTACTTTTTTTTATTTTCTTTTTCTATTTAATAAGAGATTTTCAGATGATAAAAGGAAATCTGCCAAACACAATAAGAAATTTTGCTGGTGATAGATATGCTGGTTATCCAATTGATTGGCAGAATTATTTTAAAGTCTTAGAATGGTTAAGAGAAAATACTGAAGAGAAGGCAATTGTGATTTCTCGTAAGCCGGAATTTACTTACTTTATATCAAAAAGGAAATCCTTTCTTTATAAATTTTCTTCTAATCCAGAAGAAGTTTTAAAAGAAATGTTGGAAAAGAAAGCGGACTATCTTTTATACGATAATTTTTATTGGACAGGTACTTCTCAAAGATATCTTTTACCGGTATTAAAGATTTATCCTCAGTATTTCCGGTTGATTTATAAAACTCCGCCACCGGAAATGGCCATTTTTAAAATTCAAAAATAATTTTATTGACTTTTGAAAAAATTTTATTTATATTTATTTCAATCGGGGCGTGGCGCAGTGGTTTAGCGCACCAGCTTGGGGTGCTGGGGGTCGCTGGTTCAAATCCAGTCGCCCCGATATTTATTTTTCTTCTTTTATTTTTTTTTGCCAGTTAAGGACAATTTGAAAGACTTCCAAAGGAGAGAGTTCATTAAGATTTAATTTTTTAATTTCTTCTAATATTGGATGTTCAATGGGATAGAATAATGTTAATTGTAAGGGATTTTTATCTTTTAAGCCTTTGAGACTTACTTCTTCGCCATTTTCTAAGTATTTTAATACTTCTCTTGCCCTTTCAATTACTTCTTTAGGAAGACCAGCAAGTTTTGCCACATCTATTCCATAACTGCGCGAACTGGCACCTTCTACTAATTTCCTTAAAAAAATAATTTCATCGCCCTTTTCTTTTACTAAAAAGGTGTAATTTTTTACTCTTGGTAAATAACGGGCAATATCAGTAAGTTCATGGAAATGGGTAGCAAAAATTGTTTTTGGTCGCACTTTCGGATGGGAATGGAGATATTCAGTGGTTGCCCAG
>JBDRVL010000021.1:0-9375 GCA_039801845.1 Caldifarciminota bacterium
AAAGAAAAAAAGTTAAGAATCTTTTCCTTTAAATCTTTTTGATTAATTCTTTTTTCTAATATGGTAGAAGGAGTATCATTCTTTCTAACAACATAAATTTCATAAGTAAGCAAAAAAGATAAGAAAAAAATTTTTATCACCTTAAAATTATATTTTTAAAATTAAAAAAGTCAATAAAAATTTTGCCGAGGGCGAGACGGAGGGATTTAGGATGTTGAGGGGAAGGAGGGATGAAATCCCGCCCTCGGCAAATTATTCTTTCTTAAACTTTATTTCCCCATTTTCTAAATAGGCAATTATCTTTTTGGGCTTTTCCTCAAGAAGTAATTTGGTTAAAGGATTCTCAATAAGTCTTTGGATTGTTCTTTTTAATGGCCGAGCACCAAATTCTTTATCAAAACCTTCATCAGCAATCTTCTCTTTCACCTTTTCCTCTACTTCCAATTCCACTCCCAGCTCCTTTAATTTAATTTTAAGCAAATTTAATTGAATGTCAATAATTTTTTGAACATCATTATAAGATAGGGAATTAAAAATCACAATCTCATCAATCCGATTAAGAAATTCTGGACGAAAACTTCTTTTTAACAATGTTAATAATTCCTGTCTGCTTATCCTTCCCTCTCTTATCAACTCGGTTCCTAAATTGGAAGTCATAATAATTATTGTATTTCGGAAATCTACGGTTCTTCCTTGACCATCAGTAAGTCTTCCATCATCTAAAATCTGTAAAAAGATATTAAAAACATCCGGATGGGCCTTCTCAATCTCATCAAAAAGGATAACTGAATAAGGTCTTTTTCTCACTGCTTCGGTTAATTGACCACCTTCTTCATAGCCAACATAACCGGGAGGCGCACCAATTAAACGAGAAACTGTATGCTTCTCCATATATTCAGACATATCAATCCTAATCATTGCATCCTCACTGTCAAATAAAACGGCTGCTAAGGTCCTTGCCAATTCAGTCTTTCCCACACCTGTTGGACCTAAGAAAAGAAAGGAACCAATCGGTCTCTTCTCATCTTTCAAACCAACCCTTGCCCTTCTTATCGAATCACATACTAACC
This sequence comes from Caldifarciminota bacterium, assembly GCA_039801845.1. Lineage (GTDB taxonomy): Bacteria > Hydrothermota > Tepidihabitantia > Tepidihabitantales > DTDR01 > DTDR01. The sequence continues at coordinate 1,071 of JBDRVL010000021.1, forward strand.
TTACCGCCTCCTTTTGGTTAACTAATCTCTGATGAATATAATCCTCTAACTTCTTTAACTTCTCTTTTTCTGATTCCAAAAGTTTTGTTATTGGTATGCCCGTCCACAAAGAAACTACTTCCGCAATATCTTCCTCAGTAACTAACTCTCTTAATAATCTTTTCCCATCTTTATCAAGTTTTTCTATCTCCTCTTCTAATCTTATCAATTCCTTTTCCAACTTCGTCAATTTTCCATACTTCAATTCGGCTGCCTGATTTAAATCATAAACCCTTTCTGCCTTCTCAATCTCTTTTTTAGTCTTTTCAATCTCTTCTTTTATTTTGTTAATTTTACTAATAAATTCTTTTTCTTTTTGCCATTTCTTTTCTAACTCTTCTTTTTCTTCCCTTAATTTTTTTAACTCTTCTTCGATTGTCTTTAATCTCTCTTTTGCCTCTTTATTCTCTTCTGATTGTAAAGAGAACCTCTCCATATCCAATTGCCAAATCCTCCTTTCAATCTCATCAATCTTTTTCGGCTTAGAAGTAATCTCCATTTTCAATTTTGCTGCTGCTTCGTCTACTAAATCAATCGCCTTATCAGGTAAAAACCTGTCAGAAATATATCTTTTTGATAAAACGGCTGCTGCTACTAAAGCAGAATCGCTAATCTTTACTCCGTGATGGACTTCGTATCTCTCTTTTAATCCTCTTAAAATGGAAATTGTCTCTTCTACTGATGGCTCATTAACAAATACCGGCTGGAATCTTCTTTCTAATGCCTTATCTTTCTCAATATATTTCCGATATTCCTGAACGGTTGTTGCACCAATACATCTCAATTCACCACGAGCAAGCATTGGTTTTAAAATATTTGCCGCATCCATCGCACCCTCGGCAGCACCAGCACCGACTACAGTATGAACCTCATCAATAAAAAGGATAATCTTCCCTTCCTGTGCCTTTATCTCTTTCAAAACTGCTTTTAAACGATTTTCAAATTCTCCCCGATATTTTGTTCCAGCAATCAAGGCTCCCATATCTAAAGCAAAAATTTTTGTATCTTTTAACTTTTCCGGAACATCATTTTTTACAATCCTTTGGGCAAGCCCTTCAACAATTGCCGTCTTACCGACACCAGCATCACCAATTAAAACGGGATTATTCTTTGTTCTCCTTGATAGAATTTGAATAACCCTTCTAATCTCCTCCTCCCGACCAATAACCGGGTCAAGTTTTCCCTCTTTCGCCATTTCGGTTAAATCTCTGCCAAATTTTAGTAATGCCTCATAAGTCTCTTCGGCATCTGGTGAAGTAATTCTTTGGTGACCTCTTATCTCTTTTAAACCGCTTAAAAATAAATCAAGAGTTAAATTATGATTTCGAAATAAATTTTTTAATGAAACATTATCAATTAAGGCAAGAAAAAGATGCTCAGTTCCTGCATAATCATCCTTCATCTGCTTTGCCCATTCCAATGCTGAATCTAAGACCTTTTTTGTTTCATAACCAACATAGGCATCAGTAGCAGAACTTACCACCGGCTCTCTTTTTAAAATATTTTCCAAATCTTCTTTAAATCTTTCTAAATTTATTCCAATCTTTTTAAGGATTTTAAAAACAACCCCTTCTTGGTCTTCTAATAAAGAAAAAAGAAGATGAACTGGCTTTATTTCTGGATTTCTCTTCTCTTCGGCAATCTCTTTTGCCCGAATTATTGCTTCTTGGGCTTTTTGAGTAAATTTATCTAATAACATTTTTAACCTCCAATTTATTAGATACCAAAAAGAGGAATTAAGATTTAGAAATTATTTTAAACTTTTTAATATCTGGATACCCTCCTTAGCAACTTTTTTAACTTCGTCATCTTCCTTAGAAAAGGGCCAGGGGCGGGCAATTTTTTTTAAGAGAGGTAAAGCCTCTTTATCTTTTAATTTTACTAAAGAATTAATTACCTCAATCTTTACTGGTGATTCATCAGAATTTATTGCCTTCCTTAAAATATCAATTGCCCTTTCGCCACCAATTTCCGAAATCGCCCAAACTGCCTTTCTCTTTACACTTGTTTCTGGGTCTTCAAGCATTTTAACAACCTCTTCAAAAACCTCATCCGCCCTTAATATTCCCAAAACTTCTAAAGCAACACTACGGACAATGGCTGAATCATCCTTTAAAAGTTCTCTCATTACTTTGATAATCTCTCTTCTTTCTTCAATCGGTGGCAAAGAGACAATTTTACTAATCGCCAAAGTTGAATGGAATCTAATTAAAGAACTTCTCTCTTTACAACTCTCTAATAAAACTTCCAGACTTTCTTTATTCCTAATATCACCAAGAATTTCAATAATTTTTATTCTCTTATCTTCCTCTTTAATTTTTTTCAATTCATCAATTAAAATATTAACACTCTTCTCACCTAATTTGATTAACGCCTTTTTTGCCAAATCAGCAATTGTTGGGTTTGGCGAAGATAATAAATTAAGTAAATAAGAACAGGTTTTCTCACTCTTAATATTCGCTAAGGCATTGACTGCTGCCATTCGCACGGTAATATCTTTATCATTGAAAAGATTTGCCAATCCCTCAATTGCCCGCTCATCACCAATTTTCCCTAAAATTTCACAGGCACAGGTTTTCAAAATAATACTCGGATTATTTAAAAGGGCTAATAAAGGATAGAGAACAATCTTACCTTCTTTTATCAATATCTCCATTGCCTTAAATCTCTTATTTAAGTCGTCGCTCATCAAGGCATTAAGATAGGGTGAAATAAAGGCTTCGCCAATCATTGTCAAGGCTTTAATTGCTGCTTCCCGAACAATTTCGGAATCATCATATAAAGATAGATAGGCAAGTTCTTCGCCCGCCTTTTTATCGCCAATCTTCCCTAATGCTTCACAAGCGGCACTTCTTACCCAATGGCTCTCATCTTGTAATTTCTCTAAAAGTTGTGGAACCGCCTTGCTATCACCAATCTCTCCCAAAGCAGTGCAGGCACAAGCCCTTACCCAAAAATTTATATCATAAAGTAAGGGGAATATGTTTTCTACTGCTTTTTTACTTTTTAAATTTCCTAAGGCTTCACAAGCGACAACCTTTATTAACGGGTCTTCATCTTTTAAAAATTCAATCAAAGTATCTTCACTCTCCTTGGCATTCAACTTTGCTAATAATTGACAGAAGATTCTAATTGCTGGCTTCTCCAATTTTTTTGTCTCCAAACTTTTAACAACCTCCTTTTCTACTTTCAACATTTCTAAAATATAAGGAACTACTCCTTTACCGATTTTCAAAATCTCTTCAATTATCTTCTCCCTGATAACCGTGTTTGCTTCGCTTGCTAAAGTTTCCAATAAAAGAAAGATTGCTGGTGGAGTTTTCAGAAATGCCAAATCTTCTATTGCCTTTAATCTTCTACTTATCTCTGGATGGGAAAGTTCCCTTTTCAGCCTCTCAATCTCATCCATATTGAATAATAACCTAAAAATTTTCTTTTGTCAAATAGAAAATAATTGAAATTTTTTATAATTTTATTAAAATTAACATTGTTTAAAAATGAATAAACTTGCCTTAATCAGTGTCTACGATAAAGAAGGAATAGTTGATTTTGCTAAAGAATTGTCTTCTTTAAACTACCAAATTATTGCCACTTCCAAAACTTATGAAATCCTAAAAGATAATAATCTGCCAGTTATTGAAATTAGCGAATATACTGGTTTTAAAGAAATCTTAAAAGGAAGAGTAAAAACTTTACATCCCTTAATCTTTGGTGGCATACTTTCTTTTGGTAAAGAGGAAGAAGGAATAAAGCCGATTTCCATTGTTGTCTGTAATCTTTATCCCTTTGATAAATATCTTCTAAATAATTTAAAAGAAGAAGAGATGATTGAACTGATTGATATTGGTGGCGTCTCTCTTTTAAGGGCAGGAGCAAAAAATTATAAATATGTGACAACTATCTGTGATAAAAATGATTATCCAATAGTTATCTCAGAAATTAAAAAATATGGTAAAGTAAGTTTGGAACTAAGAAAAAAACTTGCCTATAAGGCATTCAATTATGTCAGTTATTATGATAGTATAATTTGTGAATATTTTAGAAAACTAAATAAAGAAGATATTTTTCAGGATTATTTAACTCTGCCACTAAAAAGAGAGCAGAAATTACGTTATGGTGAAAATCCGCACCAAATAGGCTTTTATTATAACAACCCATTTATAAATAAGAATTTCACTTATCTTTGGGGAAAGGAATTGTCTTATAATAACCTTTTGGATATAAATACCGTCTATAATATTATCTCAGATTTTAATTTTCCAGAATTTAAGGATTATAAACTCTGTTGTATTATTAAGCATAACACTCCATCTGGCATTGCTTTAGGAAAGAGTATAAAGGAGGCTTTTGAGAAGGCTTTTCTTTCTGACCCAAAATCGGCATTTGGTGGAATTGTTGGCTTTAATTGGGAAGTTGATAGAGAAACTGCCGAAAAGATTATTGATACTATCTTCTTAGAAGTAATCTGTGCTCCCTCTTTTAGTGAAGATGCCTTAAATATACTAAAAAAGAAAAAGAATTTAAGGATTATTAAGTTAGAGAAAAGGGAAGATGGCTTTGAGATAAGAAATTGTCTAACTGGCTATCTATTACAAGAAAAGGATAAAAGGATTGTTAGAAAGGAAGACTTTAAACTAATGACAAAGAGAATGCCGAGAGAAGAGGAATTAAGGGATGCCCTCTTTGCCTATTTTACGGTTAAATATGTGAAATCAAATGGAATTGTGATTGTGAAAGATTTGATGACTGTCGGAATTGGTGCTGGGCAGACTTCCCGTGTTGATTCGGTAGAAATTGCCATTAAGAAGAGTGAAGGAAGATGCGAAGGCGGAGTTTTGGCATCAGACGGCTTTTTCCCTTTTAGAGACTCTATTGATATCTCAGCAAAATGCGGTATTAAAGTAATTGTTGAACCAGGTGGTTCATTAAGAGATGAAGAGGTTATTAAAGCCTGCGAAGAAAATAATATTTCCCTTATCTTTACAAATATAAGACATTTCCGCCATTAATTAAATAATAAACCAGATACTATAATATATCCTATACTGCTCCTATTTTAATTAAAAGAATATCCCCTATGTTGAGATAAGCATATAAAAAGAAGATAGAGAAAGGTTATTTTATTTATCTAATACCCTTTAAGACCTCCTTTTTAATTTTCATATTTTTCTCCCTATATATATAACGAAAAAGAAGCCCAAAAGGTTACCAGAAATTTTTAATTTGATTTTTTTAAATTTATAGGTTATTATTTTCTTAATGATTTTCTTTTTAATCTTTAATTTCTTTTATGATGTAGGAGAAGTAGGTGCCAATTTTTTGAAGTTAAGTATTGGTGCAAGGGCAACTGCCATGGCTTCCTCTTATACTGCTATTTCTGATGATTGCGATGCTATCTATTATAACCCAAGCACATCAGGACTTTTTAACTCCTTTGATTTCTCCTTGATGTTTCTTAATTTATATAATAAAATCAACTATTCTTCATTAAGCACCTGCCTACCAATTAGAAATTTCGGTTTTGGACTTGGTGGTTCTTTGTTATCTTTTAGTGATGATAAATTTGTTGGACCAGGACCAGCAGTTGGTACTTATACCTGTAACGATATTTTATTTCTTTTAAATTTCTCTTTTAATTTGTATAAGAAATTTGCTTTGGGAACAAATTTAAAATATGTTGCTTCAAGGTATGATAATTATTATGCCTATTCTTTGGCAACCGATTTAGGAGCAATTTTTAAAATAATTGATAACTTTTATCTTGGTGCCTCTCTTCTCCATTTAGGAACAAAAAGAAGATTTATAAGTTATAAAGAGATATTGCCATTAAATTTAAGAGTTGGTTTAAGTTATAAACGCTCTTTTACAAAAAAGATTATTGCCACTTTTGCTTCTGACTTATCAACCTATATTGACCAATTACCAAGTTTAGGAATTGGTGGCGAAGTATTATTAAAAGAGATAAGAAAGGAAAAAGAATATTTTGCTATTCGGGCTGGTTATCGGACAGGTGAAAAAATTGGCACTTTCAGCGGACTTTCTTTTGGGCTTGGTTATATCTATCAATTTTTAGAAAATATTTTTTTGGCGATTGATTTGACCTATTTAGATTACGGCTACCTTGGTTCTTCAGAAAGAATCTCCTTAACTTTTAAATATTTATTGCCATAGAAATGAAAGGAGTCGTCCTTGCCGGTGGTTTAGGAACAAGGCTATATCCTTTAACAAAAGTTACTAATAAGCATCTATTACCAGTCTATAACCAACCAATGATTTTCTTTCCGATAAAAAAATTAGTATCCTGTGGTATTGAAGATATATTAATTGTTACTGGTGGAAATAATGCCGGTGATTTTTTAAGGTTGTTAGGTAATGGTAAGGATTTTGGTTTAAAGAGATTACATTATACTTATCAAGAAGGAGAGACAGGTATTGCTGCTGCCTTATCTTTGGCTGAAGATTTTGCTGATGGAGATAAGATAGTTGTTATTTTAGGAGATAACATCTTTGAAGATGATATTAAAGAATATGTAGAAAAGTTTGAGAAACAAGAGAAAGGAGCAAAGATTTTTTTAAAGGAAGTAAAAAATCCTGAAAGATTTGGTGTGCCGGTATTTGAGAATAATAAAATAGTAAGGATTGAAGAGAAGCCGGAGATACCAAAATCTCCTTATGCGGTGACGGGAATTTATATGTACGACAATCAGGTATTTGATATAATTAGAACTTTAAAACCATCAAAAAGGGGGGAATTAGAAATTACTGATGTGAATAATAGATATTTAGAAAAAGGAGAACTCACTTACGAAATCTTAAAAGGTTGGTGGGCAGATGCTGGAACCTCTTTTGAGTCTTATTATCGGGCAATTAGTTTGGTAAGGGAGATGTATTTAAAAAATGAATAAAAAAGAGGTCTATCTTCTTGATGGACATTCTCTTGTTTTTCGCTCCTATTATGCCTTTATTAGAAATCCTTTAAGAAATGCCCGTGGCGAAAATACTTCCGCCATCTTCGGTTTTGTTAATACTTTAAGGAAGATTTTAAAAGAAAGAAAGATAGAATATCTTGCTTGCGTATTTGATTCCAAGGCACCAACTTTTAGACATAAGATATTTTTAGAATACAAAAGATTAAGACCAGAAGCACCAAGTGATTTAAGATACCAAATCCCAATAATTAAAGAGATATGCGAAGCTTATGGTATAAAGGTATTAGAAGTCTCTGGATACGAAGCCGATGATGTGCTTTGCACATTAGCAAAGAGATTAAAAAATATGGGGTGTAAAGTTTATATTGTTGCTACTGATAAAGATTTATTTCCGATTGTTGATGAAGATATTATTATTTACGATACCTATAAAGAAATATTTTATGACCAAAAGAAGATAAAGGAAAAATATGGTATTGAGCCGGAAAAGATAAGTGATTATCTTGCTTTGGTTGGCGATAAGATAGATAATATACCAGGAGTTAAAGGGATTGGTGAGAAGACTGCTGTAGAGATTTTAAATAGATATGGCTCATTAGAAAGGGCATTAAAAGAAGATGTAAGATTAAAGGGAAAAGAAGATGAGGCTTTATTTTCTAAAAAATTAGTTAGTTTAAAAGAAGATGTGCCAATTGAATTCTCTTTAGAAGATTTAAGGGTTAAAGAAAAAGATAATAAGAAACTTTTAGCAATCTTTAAAGAGTTGGATTTCCAAACTTTTCTTAGCGATTTTGAAGAAGATAAAATTGATATTGAAAAGCATTTAAAAATTATTACCGACCTATCTTATTTAAAGAAAGAGGAAAATTTTGCCTTTTTAATAAGGGATGGAAAAGTCTATATTGGAAATAAAAATAATATTTACGAAGGAAATTTAGAGAACCTAAAAGAATTTCTTTTAAGTGATAAAGAGAAAATTACCTATGATTTAAAAGAACAATACAAATATTTAGAAGACTTAAAATTAAAGAAGGTCTTTGATATAAAAATTGCTGCCTATCTCTTAGAACCAGAAAGGAAAAGATTCCTTTTAGAAGATTTAATTTTATCTTATTTAAAAATTTTGAAAAAGAACGTTATACCGAAAGAGGGAGTTTATTATATCTACTCAATCTATCACCAGATTTTACCGGAATTACTTGTAAGAGATTTAACTAAACTTTTCTACGATATTGAAATGCCCTTAATCCCTTGCCTTTACCGAATAGAAAAAAGAGGAATAAAAATTGATATTCAATTTTTTAAACAATTAACAAAAGAGTTAGAAAAGGAGATTT
>JBDRVL010000022.1:0-9367 GCA_039801845.1 Caldifarciminota bacterium
TCCACCATCACCAGCAAATGCCAATACTTCAATATCGGTTTTTCCTTTTATATCTAATGCTGCCCTTATACCACTGGCAACAACCGCTGCTGTTTCAAAGGCGGTATGATAAACTGGAACCTTTAAGGAATGTAAAGGAAATGGACCGTCAATAATTGACCAGCAACAGGCAGGAATAACAACAATTGTATTTTTACCCAATGCCTTTAATGCCAAGCGCATCGCATAAGCACCGCCACAACCCGGACAAGCCAAATGTCCTTGGTCCATATATTCTTCACTGCTATTAGCAAACTGCCATCTCATATTCTTAACCCCCGAAAATAAACCATTTCTTGCGGATAATCTGCCTTATAAGTAAAATCAATTATCTCCTGAATATCCTCGGGAATAACATCTCTGCCACCCAAACCAATAACAAAACCAAACACTACCGGTCTTCTTATCTCGTTATATAAAATTGATTTTATCTCCTGACAAAAAATACCTGAATGACCAAAACTAATATTTCTATCAATTACCGCTACTTTCTCTGCTTTTGTCAAAATCTCTTTAATTTGGGAAATAGGCGAAGGTCTAAAAAGTCTAATTTTCAAAAGTCCAACCCTTTTTCCTTTGCTTCTCTCTTCATCAATCACTTGTCGGGCAGTGCCCGTAATGGTTCCAGAAGTTACTAAAATAAGTTTCGCATCTTCACAATGATAGGCTTCAACTAAACCATACTTTCTACCAAATATCTGATAAAAATCGTTATCAACTTCTTCGCTAACCTTTAATGCCTTTTTATGTGCTTCCTCAATTTTATATCTAATTTCATAATAATGGTCGGGAGAAGTTAGACCACCAAAGGCTCTTGGGTCATTTATATCTAAAAAATATTTTGGTTTATAAGGTGGCAAAAACTTGTCCACATCTTCTTGGTAAGGAATATCTACCGGCTCAGAGGTATGGGATAAAACAAAGGCATCCAAAACAAGCATCACCGGAATCAAGCAAGTTTCAGCAATCTTAAACGCTTGAATTGTGGTATCTAATACCTCTTGGTTTGATTCACAATAAAATTGGACAAAACCAACATCCCTTTGGGAAAGGGAATCATTTTGGTCGGTCCAAACTGACCAACCTGGTCCCATTGCCCGATTAACATTGGCTAAAACAATTGGTAGCCTTCCACCAACTGCCCAATGAAGCATTTCGTGCATCAAAGCCAAACCATGAGCAGAGGTAGCGGTAAAAGTTCGACAACCAGCAGCAGCAGCACCAACACAAGCAGCCATTGCGGAATGTTCACTCTCCACCTTGATAAATTTTGCTTTCAAAAGACCGCTCGCACAAAACTCCGATAATAGTTCAACAATCTGAGTTTGGGGAGTTATTGGATAGGCAGCAATCACTTCTGCTTTTGATAATAATACACCATAAGAAACAGCATGATTACCAGTAACTACCTTCTTTTTACCATAAATCAAACTCTCTTTCATTTTGCCTCCTCAAAGAACATACTTATCACATTTCTTGGACACTCATGAGCACAAACACCACAACCTTTGCAATAATCGTACAAAATCTCATACTCACTATCTTTCTTTAATATTGCTAAATCAGGACAGAAAACATAACAGTTATCACAATTATTACAAACCCCACAAGAAAAACATCTGCTCGCTTCGTATTTAATCTCCCGGTCACTTAGGGTAGTTATAATTTCTTTAAAGTTTCCTTTTCTTTTATTTACAGATAATTTATTTTCTTCTATTCTTTTCTGCTTCTCAAAATAATAGAGATTTAGATTTTCATAATTAACGAGATTAAAACTCTCCTTTCTTGGTATTTCATAGTTTTTCAAGTAATATAAAATGAGATAAGCGCTTCTCCGACCATAAGCAATTGCTTCAACAACCGTTCTTGGGCCGGTAACACAATCACCACCAGCAAATACTTTCTCCATATTTGTCTTGCCATATTCATCAGCCAAAATTGTCCTTTTACCAATTATCTCTTTTGGCAGGATATTTAACTCAACCCTCTCACCAATTGCCTTAATTATTGTATCACTTTTAATAATAAAATTAGAATTTTTTATTGGTACTGGCTTTCTCCTTCCGGTCTCATCCACCTCTTCACCTAATTTCATTTTAACACATTCCAAACCTTTCACTTTTCCTTTTTTATCGCTTATCACTTTCACCGGTGCAGTCAAGAAGATGATTTCAACTCCCTCTTTTATTGCCTCTTCTACCTCCTCTTTTACTGCCGGCATCTCTTCCTTTGTCCGGCGATAGAGAATTTTCACCTTTGCTCCTTTTCTTAATGCCACACGCGCACAATCGATCGCCGTATTACCGCCACCAATTACTAAAACATTTTTACCAAAATCTTTAATTTTCTTTTTAAGATTTATTGCCTTTAGAAAATCCAATCCGATTAAAACACCCTTTGCCTCTTCATTAGGAATTCCTAATTCTTGTTCAATTTGGGCACCGATTGCTAAAAAGATAGCATCATATTCTTTTACCAAATCTGTTAAGGAAAAATCTTTTCCTAACTCTTTATTAAAAATAAATTTTGCTCCCCTTTTTATAAGTTTCTCAACCTCGCTTTTTACAATCTCTTTAGGCAAACGATATTTAGGAATACCATAAAAGAGAATTCCACCGGCATATTCCTCTTTTTCAAAAATTGTTACATTTATTCCATTTAAAAGAAGATAATAGGCACAACTAAGGCCACTTGGACCGCTACCAACTATTGCTACTTTCTTATCATTCGTTAATTTTTCAATCTTTCTTTTTGGCTCAACAAAATTTAATCCATAATCACCGAGGAATCTTTCAATGGTATGAATAGCAATACTTTCATCAAAATTTCTCCGATTACAACCAGTTTCGCAGGGATGATAACAGACCCGACCAGTTATGGAAGGAAAGGGATTTTTTTCTAAGATAGTGAGATAGGCTTCTTCAAACTTTCCTTTTAAAGAGAGGGCGATATATTTCTGGATATTTTCATTGGCTGGACAATAGTAGTTACAAGGCGGTGTTTTAGGAACATATTTTGGATAGAAGGTTCGCCAGGTTCCTGTTTTGTTAACTAAAGTGCTTTCCCAACTTATTGCCAATTCTGGATAATCTTTAACTTTCAAATCTAACTTTTTCATAGGCCTCCCGACAGGCTAAAATATTTTCTTCTTGTTTAACATCTACATATTCTTTAATGCTTTCTAAAACACTATCTAAACTAACAAAAGGATGAATTCTTACAAAAGCACCGAGCATTGCCGTATTAACAATCGGTGCGGTTTTTGTCCCCAAACGATATTTTAAAGCAATCTGGGTAGCATCACAAACTGCTACTTTATAATCAGAAAAAGAAAAAAAAGAAATTTCTTTATTAGTATTAATTAAAATTGTGCCATTGGGCTTCAGACCCTCCGTAACATCTATCTGATTTAACAAGACAGAATCTAAAATTATAATATGGTTAGGATGATAAACTTTATAACGGATAACTATCGGTTTCTTATCAAACCTTAAAAATGCTTGAACCGGTGCTCCTCTTCTTTCCACACCAAATTCTGGAAAAGTCTGACAATAATAACCTTCTTTAAAAAGGGCGGATGCTAAAATTTCCGAAGCAATTACTGCTCCCTGTCCGCCCCGGCCATGAAACCGAATTTCTATCATTCAATTAACCTCCTACCATTTATAAACCATTCCTGCCCAAGTAAAACCGGTGCCAAAGGCACTCATTAAAATCAAATCACCGTCTTTTATCTTTCCTGCCCGATAGGCTTCATCCAAAGCAACTGGAATGGTGGCTGCTGACATATTGCCATATTTATGTAAAACAATAAAAGTCTTTTCATCCGGAATTTTTGTCCTTTCATTAGTTGTCTTTATTATTCTCATATTCGCCTGATGGGGAATGAAAAGTTTTATATCATCAATAGAAACGTTGGCATCTTTCAATGCCTTCTCTGCTGCCTTACCCATCCAAATTACCGCGTGTTTAAAAACTTCTCTTCCTTTCATATGGACATAATGAAGTTTCTCTTTAACGGTTCTTTCAGATGCCGGCAATCTAGTGCCACCGGCTGGTTGATAAAGAAGTTCAGCCAAAGAACCGTCTGCTCCTAAATTAGCAGACAAAATTCCCGATTCTCCATTACTTTCCACAACAACACAGGCACCGGCACCATCACCAAATAAAACACAAGTTGCTCGGTCTTCCCAATTAACAACCTTTGACATTACCTCACCACCACAAACTAAAATTTTTTTGGCAACTTTTGATTCAATTAAACTGCCGGCAAGTAAGAAGGCATATAAAAAACCGGAACAACCAGCACTCACATCAAAAGCACCTTGTCCTTTCGTTTTCAATCTCTTCTGAAGCCAACAAGCAGTAGAAGGATAAACAGTATCCGGTGTGGAGGTAGCAACAATAATCACATCTATTTCTTCAGGCTTAATTTGTGCCATTTCTAACGCCCTTATTGACGCCTCATAACACAAATCAGAAGTCGCCTGGTCATCCCGAACAATCCGCCTCTCTTTTATTCCGGTCCTTTCGGTAATCCATTCGTCAGTGGTATCAACCATTTTTTCTAAATCAAAATTATTAATAATTTTTTCTGGTAAATAAGAACCAACACCAACGATTTTTATTCTAATCATAAAATTTTATTTAATAATAATAAAAAAGTTTTAAAAATCAATAAAAATAGGCATCACTTAAAAGATGGATATTACCAATATTTATCTTTTTTAATCCGTAATCCAAAGCAATCTTCTTTGCTAATTCGGCATGGGCTTTTGAGGTCTTCGGCAAATCATTTAAATAAAATACAGGATAATAGGCTAAAAAACTAACTGGAATTGCACAATTTAATTTACTAATAAATTTTACAATCTCTTCAATCTCGTATAAATCAACATATCCGGGAACCAAAAGGACAGAAACAACCAATAAAGGCACTTCTTTTCTTTTATCAAAAAAGCGGGAAGCATATTCAATATTTTTTAAAGTATTCTCGTTAGAAGAACCTGTCAAAGTGTGATGGATTTCTTTAGAAAAAGCTTTCAAATCAATTTTAATTATTCCATCACTTTTTAAAGCAATATCTATCATTTTTTTAAAGATATTTAAATTTACTGAACCATTAGTTTCAAAACAGATTCGGCATTTTTGTTTTTCTAAAATCTTTTCGGAGAGATTAATAACATAATAAATATTTGGCGTTGGGTCACCTCCAAAATAACAGATACAGAAAACATCAGAATTAACCTTTTCTAACATTTCGGAAATTGAATATCTCTTTTTTGGCGACAGTTTAAAATGCCAATTTTGACAATATAAACAGTTGAAAGAGCAGTGACGAAAAAATACTGCTAAGTTTTTATAACCTCTCGGAGCATTACAGACAAAAGAGGCAACACAATTGGTTGGCAATGGATCATAATAATAGTCAAGATAGCCAAAATCTTCACTCCTTTTTATTCCTTTTTCATTTTTTATCAACCCACAATAACCATAGCCGTTTTCAAAAATTTTACAATCATTGACACATTGACCACATTTTTTACCTTCTTCAAAATAAGGGACTTCTTTAGGCAAGGAAAAATTCTCTCTTAAATTCTTGTGAATCTCTTTTATTTCTTTTTTTATCTCTAAAAATTTTTCTCTTACACAAGAAACACAATAACCAATTTTTTGAGAAATAATTATTGACTCTTTATTACATAATTTACATTTCCCCATTTATAAAATTATAATCTATCTTATTGACAAATCAATTTTTTAAATTATACTTTTTTAACTAAAAAAGGAGGAAAAATGGCAAAGAAAGCTAAGAAAAAGGTTACAAAGAAAGCCACAAAAAGGGTGGTAAAGAGAGTAAAGAAAGAAGCAGCACCCAAAGGACCAATCTATACCTGTTCAGTTTGTGGTGCGGAAGTAATGGTTACTAAAGAATGTACTTGTTCGCCTTGCGACCTAATATGTTGCGGACAGCCGATGACAAAGAAAGAATAAAAATATAACCCATTTTTGATTTAAATATAATATAAAAATATAAAATAATTAAATAAAGAAGGATTTTATTGAATTTTATAGTTTCTTTTATTATAATTTTTAATGGATTTAGAGAAATTTATTATAGAAAATAATATAGAATTTATTGATTTAAAATATGTTGATTTATTAGGAAATCTTCGCCATATTACTTTACCTGCTAAAAAATTTAACCTAATCAAGGAAAAGGGAATTGGTTTTGATGGTTCTTCTGTTCTTGGTTTTACTAGTGATAAGGAAAGCGATTTATTATTAATTCTTGACCTTTCGGAATATTTTATTGATATTATTTATCAAAATAAAACCCTCTCTTTCTTTACTAACATTTTTTTAAAAAAGGAGCCTTATTACAAAGATTCTCGTTTGATATTAAAAAAGGCAGAAGAGATATTTAAAAAAGAAGTTGGTATTGATAAAATTCTTTTTAGAGTGGAGTTAGAATTTTATCTCTTAGAGGAGGCTGATTTTAATTTTAACAAGTTAAATGGCTATTATCATTTTTTAAGTGAAGAGAAAAAAGAAAGAAATTTAAAGTTATTTTATTCTCCATCTTATCAAGAAATACCGCCTTTTGATAAATATTATGAATTTCGACAGGAAATAGTTATTAAAGCAAAAGAAATAGGAATTGATATTAAATATCACCATCACGAAAATGGTCAATTTGGACAAGAAGAGATTGAAACAGAATTTTATGAACCAGTTAGGATTTGTGATAAGATATTGATTTTAAAATATCTAATTAGAAACTTAGCAAAAAGATATAACAAAATTGCAACTTTTATTCCAAAATTGTTTTATGAGGAACCTGGCAATGGCTTACATTTCCATTTTCAAATATTAAAAAATGGAAGAAATATTTTGTTTAGTAAAGATAATAATCTAAGTGAAGAAGGTAATTATTTTATCAAAGGTATTTTTGCTCACTTAAAAACAATATCTGCCTTCGCTAACCCATCGCCCAATTCTTATCGCCGTCTTCTTTCTGGTTTTGAAGCGCCTTCGGTTTTAGATGTTGGAGTAGGAGATAGAAATATGGTTTTTCGCATTCCTGCTTATTTAGAAAAGGAAGATTTGGCTATTGAATTTAGATTATCTGATGCTTTATGTAATCCTTATCTTCTGTTAACTAGTTTTCTTTTAGCTGGTTTAGATGGAATTAAGAAAAAAGGAGAATTTAAAAAAGAATTCCAATTATCTAAAAGTTTAGAAGAAAGTTTAACTGCTTTAAAAGAGGATAACCAATTTTTATTAAAAGAAAATATCTTTAAGAAAGAACTTATTGATGAATGGCTTAAGATTAAAGAGAAAGAACTTAAATTGATTAATGATTTTCCTCATCCCTTAGAATATTTATTATATTTTAATTTATGAAAGAAATTATTTATACTGATAAAGCACCGAAACCAATTGGACCATATTCCCAGGCAGTAAAGATTGGTAACCTTATTTTCCTTTCTGGTCAGATTGGTATTGACCCCAAGACTAATGAACTTGTTAGTGGTGGAATTGAAAATGAAACAAGACAAATATTGGAAAATATTATTAATATTTTAAGATCGCAAAATACCGATTTGTCAAATATTTTAAAGGTAAATATCTATTTAAAAAATTTAGAGGATTTTAAGAAAGTGAACGAAATTTATCAAGAATATTTTAAAGATAATTTCCCTGCCCGAACTACCGTTGGCGGTGTTTTACTTCCCAAAAATGCTTTAATTGAGATTGATGTTATTGCTTATCTTCCTTAACATCTTTTTTTTAAACCCAGATACATTAATTAAAGAAGGTTTAAATTATGCTTACAATTTAGATTTTAAAAAAGCCGAGTCTTGTTTTTATTATCTCAATAAATTAGCCCCCAATAGTACAGCGGGTTATTTTTTTCAAACTCTTTTACTCCAAGTGATTATGGTAGATAGTTTTAATGACCGATATAAGAACATTTATTATGAAAAAATTAAAAAAACTATTAATCTTGCCAAGAAAAATTCTTCTGATTTTTATTTAGGTTCTGCTTATCTCTATTGGGCTCTTTTTGAAGGTTGGCGAAAAAATTATTGGCAATCTTATCTCTTGGGAATGGAAATCCCCAAATATCTTAATCGTGCATTAGAAAAAGATAGAAATTTATTTGATTGTTATTTAGGTTTAGGACTTTATGAATATTTTAAATCAAAGGCAAATAAATATATCTTTTCTCTAAAACTTTTTGGTAATAAAGAAAAAGCATTAGGATTTCTTAAACTTGCTCGGGATAGTTCTAAAATTTTAAAAGTTACCGCCCAATATGCTTATGCTTGGGTATTAATCCAAGAAAAAAGATTTACTGAAGCGGAAACGATTTTAAAGAAACTTTTAGAACGTTATCCTAATAATAAAATCTTCTTAAGATTATTACGGGATATGTATTACAAAAAGGGTGATTATCAACAATGCTTAGCTATCGGTGAGAAATTAAAAATCTTAGAAAAAAGAAGAATCTTAGAAAATGAACTTATAATGGGAAAAACTTATTATTTTTTAAAGGATTATAAAAAAGCAAAAGAACATTTCAGTTTTATTATCAATAATAAAGAAAAATTTAAAAACCAGGTAAGATTTAAAGACCATTATAAGGAAGCATTGAAATATTTTCAGAAGGTAAGATGGTATTAGTTGTTGGTATTGGCAATCGGGATAGAGGCGATGATGGTATCGGTTCTTTGATTGCTGAAAGATTGATAAAAGAAGGCTTTAAAAATGTTTTAGATTGCGAAAGAACGCCGGAAAATTATCTTTCTAAAATAATTGAGAAAAAACCAGAAAAGATTATTTTTATTGACGCCTGTGATTTTGGTGGCAAAATTGGTGAAGTGAGAATTTTCAAAAAAGAAGAGTGGGAAAATTTTAAAAAATTCTCTCTTTCTACTCATACTTTACCAATATCCCTTCTCCTTTCTTTGATTGAGAAATTAATTAACTCCGAAATCTATCTTTTAGGAATCCAAGTAAAAGAGACTAATTTTTCCCAATCTTTAAGTAAAGAATTAAATAATCTTTTTGAGGAGATAGTAGAAAAAATTAAAATTATTTTAAAGGGAGGTTAAAATGTTTCTTTTATTATCATTATTAATTTTTTCTCAATATGGTTATTTAACCGTTTTAAGTGAAGAAGGAGATTTACCAGTATATTTAGATGGCGATTATTTAGGCAAAACACCAATTGTCAAAGAAAGGGTTAAACCCGGTAAATATACGATTAGTCTTTTTTCTGAAAACGAAATGGAAATCGCTTATGAAAAATTAAAAAAGG
>JBDRVL010000023.1:0-9074 GCA_039801845.1 Caldifarciminota bacterium
GTTTTGTGAATGGTACATTGCTTAAGAATTGGCTGAATAGCAGTGAGGTTGTGGTTATCCTGAGTATTCCGCTAAGTCCCTCTACTTTTGTTGATAAGATAAATGCTAGAACCGGCAAATCATCTAAATAAGGAACTATTTCTATATCTTTTATTTTACTTATTGGATTTTCTTTTAAAAATAAGATCTCTTCTTGAAGATAGTTATAACTCTCCTCTATCTGATTGAATAATAAGAAGAAGAAAATTACCACTGGAAATAGAGAGCAAGAGAATGGGTATCTTTTAGGCGATAGTGGAAATTAAGAAAATAATAGATACCAAAAGGTTCTTTTATTAATAAGTCAAATTTAAAATTGGTAGCAAAGAAAGGAAAATTAAACTCCTGACCAAAAGATATATTTTTATTAAATTGGAAATCAAAGCCAATCTTAAATTGCTCATCCTCTTTTGTTTTTAAATAGCAAAGAGAAATTAAAAGATTTTTAATAAATTTTAAATCTATCCCAAAAGCCAATTTTTCCTTTATCTCTTCGTTCCAGATTTTTGGTCTGTTAATATTAAACATTGCTAAAGAAAAAGATAACTTCTCAAAGTGATAAAGAAAGCCAAGATGATAAGCAAAAAAGAAATCACCAATATTAGTAATTTTAAAATAGCAGAAATTGGGTGAAAAACCATAAGAAAAGTTTTTAATATTATTCGCATAAATAAAAGAAAAACGATTTTCATTGTAATTAGGATAATAAAGGTTTTGAATTAATAATCCAAAATTCCTAAATTTTATTTGGCAATTAAAATAGTTTAAAGAGGTTATTTTATAAGGGTTGGTATAAGAAAAAAAGAGAATATTTTTATTTTCTTTTATAAGATAAGCGGGATTAAGATAAAAAGATTTGTTTAGGGATTTATTAATAACTGATGTATTAAGTTCTTCAATTTCTAATAAGGCGATACTAAAGAAGGTAATAAAGAAAACGACCACAATTGGGACAGGTTTTTATCTCAGTTTTGCAGCGAGCAATTATCTCCGAAGGTAATTTTACATAGCAACCACTACAAAAACCTTTGATTACCTGAACAACTACCTTGCTTCCGTAATGCTTTTTTATTCGGTCATATTCTTTTAAAAGGTTTTCATCAATTTTCTTGCGCAGTTTCGCCCTTTCCTTTTCAATCATTTTTATAAAATCAATATTTATTGGTTCAGTAAGAAAACCAAGTTTTTGATACTCCTTTTGTTCAAAATCTTTTAAGATTGAATCAAATTCTTCTAACTCTCTTAAAAGTTCAATCTGCTTCTTCATTTTATCTTTTCTTCAATCTCTTTAATCATTTTAATAAATTCTTCGGGCGTATTCGGGATAACCAATTTTCGCCTTTTAGTCAATTGCTGACAAATAGAAGCAACCCTTCCTAAGGTTAAAAGATATTGATTACCAACATCATGGGGTGGTGCAACAATCAAAAAGAAAAGATGAACCGGCTTCTTATCAATTGCATCAAAATCAACACCTTCTTTTGAATAGCCAATCGCAATCTCCAATTTATCAACTACCAAGGAACGGCAATGGGGAATCGCAATCCCTTTACCGATACCAGTAGAACCTAATTCCTCCCTTTTCAAAAGGGTTTCCACCAGTTTCTCATCTTCCTCACCTTTAATCATTTTCACCAATTCCTTTAAGACACCCAATTTCTTTTTATTCTTTAAATCGAGGTTTATTCTTTCCACTCTTAATAACGGATAAAATAACATATTACCTCCTTCACATTTTTTCTAATGGTTTAATTCCCAAAATTTCTAATACCTTTTTTATTATTTTCCGACAACAAAATGCCAAAAAAATCCTTGCTTTCATCAATTCTAAATCTTCCAAAACTACCCTTTCTTTCTCATAAAAATAATGAAATTTCTCTGCCAATTCTAAAAGATAATAGACCAATATATGGGGAGCAAACTCCTTCACTGCTTGAATAATAATATCCTTAAATTTAAGTATTGTCAACATTAAAGAACGTTCTTCTTTCGTTGTTAAATATTCCAAATTGACATCCTCTAAAAGTTTATTAAAATCATAGCCTTTCTCTTTGCCGTGTCTCTCAATGCTACAAATTCGGGCGTGAGCATATTGGACATAAAAATAGGGGTTTTCCTTTGTTGCCTTTTTGATTAGTTCCAAATCAAAAGTTAAATGTTGGGAAGGCTTTCTTAAAAGTAAGAAAAATTTTAATGGGTCGCTACCAACTTCCTCCAAAACTTCTTCTAAAGTAATAAACTCGCCACCCCTTTTTGACATTTTTATCTTTTCTCCTTCCCGTTCTAAAAATACCTGTTGGGCAATAATTACTAAAAAATTATTAGTATCAAAACCCAAACTTTTCATTCCTGCCACCATCCGCGGAATATAGCCATGATGGTCAGGTCCCCAAATATCAATTATCATCTCAAAACCCCTTTTTATTTTATCATAATGATAGGCTAAATCATTAAGAAAATAAGTAGCCCTTTTATCCTTGGTAATTAATACCCTATCTTCACTATCACCAAAAAGAGAACTTTTAAAAAATAAAGCATCCTCTTTTTCGTAAATCAAGTTTTTATCTTTCAGAATTTCTAAAATCTTTTTTTGATATTGAATTATTGAAGATTCATAGACAAAGAAATCAAAATTTATACCAAATTTATCTAAAACTTGTTTCTGCCAAGAGATTATTTTCTCCAAAAGAAAAGACCGCCATTTATCTTCGGGCAAATTACTATCTAAAATTTTTTTAGCAATTTCAATTAAATATTCACCCGGATAACCACCTTCGGGAAATTCGCTTTTTATTCCCTTAAGTTCCTTTATCCGATAAATTAAACTCTTTTCTAATAAATCTATTTGGGTACCGCAATCATTAATATAATATTCAGTAGAAACATCGTAATTTACAAATCTCAAAAGGTTTGCTAAGGCATTACCATAAGCACCGGCTCGTGCCTGGACTACCGAAAGAGGTCCAGTGGGATTAGCCGAAATAAATTCTAAATTTACTTTTTTCTTTTTGCCAATATCAAAAAAGAGATAATCTTCTAAAAATACCTTTTTTAATTCCTCCCTTAAAAAATCAAAAGAAAAGGTAAAATTAAGAAAACCATTTCCACCAATCTCAATCTTTTCATAATCGGTATCCCTTTTTATTTTTTCTATTACCTCTTTACCAATCTCCTGGGGAGTTTTTTTTAACTTCTTACTTAAAAGAAAAAGAACATTGGAGGCATAATCACCAAACTTTTCTTCTTTTATAAATTCGATTTCGTGACCTTCAGGAATTTCAATTTGGGCATTCCTTAAACTTTCAACAATCTTTTTACTCAGCATACCTCTTTTGGGGAGCATCTCCCCAGAGTCTTTCTAATCCGTAAAACTCTCTTATCTCTTTTAAAAAAATATGAACTACCACATCAATATAGTCAATTAATATCCATTGTGCCGGATTATAACCCTCAATATGATGGGGTAAAAGACCAAAATCTTGCTTCATCCTCATCTCAATTTCATCACATAATGCTTGGGCATGGGGAATGGAATTAGCTGTGGCGATTAAAAAATAATCGGCAATTGGTGAAAGTCTTCTTAAATCCAAAAGTAAAATGTCGCTTGCTTTTTTATCAATTAAAATCTTAACAATATAATCAGTTATCTCCATTTTTTATTATTTCCGAATAGTCCTTACCCAAAATTATTGAGGCTGATAAATTTAAAGTGGAATCTAAAAAGAGATGCACCGGCGGATAATTTTCTTTTAAAAAGAGCAATTTATTTACTTTCCAAAAAAGAAATTTTTTTGGTCTTTTATATCTCAAATACCTTTGGATTATTTTTCCATTTTTTAAATTTTTATCAATGTGTTCCACCACAATTGTTTTTTCAAAAGTGTCGTTTATCTCTATTACATATGATACTAAAAAATTATATTTTTGTAAATATTTATTAAAAAGAATAGAAGCTAATTTATCACCACTTCCGTTAATGACCGCAATTGATAGATTTTCTAAATTCTCATTTGGTAAATTTCTTTTAAAATTTCTCTTAAGCAAAAAGAAGAGAAGAACAATTAAAACGATAATAACTAAGATGATTTTTTTCATTTTTTAATAGAAAGATATTCTTGATAAGTATTAATCCCTTTTATCTCTTGGCTGGAAGTTTTTATACTCTTTATTTTTATCTTTCTTTTAATTGCTAATTCTATTAAATCGGTTAAATAATATTCTCTTGTTAATGAATTCTCTTTGATTTCCGGAATCAAATTATTAATCACCCCTAAATCAAAAAGATAACAACCACTATTAACTTCTTTTATTTTTTTAATTTTTGGTGAAGCATTTTTTTCTTCGACAATTGCCAAAATTTTTCTATTTTTATTTCGGAAAATTCTTCCATACCCAGTAGGATTTCTTAAAAGGGCGGTCAAAAGAATAATTCCCGGCTTTTCTTTTTGGTATAATTTAATCATTTTTTCTATTGTCTCTTTTTTAATTAAAGGAGTATCGCCACAAAGGACAATCACTTTCTCATCTTCTTTTAAATAGGGTAAGGCTTTTAAAAAGGCATCGCCGGTTCCTTTTGGTTCTTCTTGGCAGGCAATAATAATCTTTTTATTAGAAAAAAAATCTTGGTATCTTTCCTTTGCTTCCCTTATTCCCTCTTCATTTAAAACCAAAATAATTTTTTCTACTTCTTTTATTTTTAATAATTTTTTTAAAAGATAGATAATTAGGGGTTGATTTTTATAAGGCAAAAAAACCTTAGAATAGGGAATGCCAATTCTTCTACTCCGACCGGCAGCGAGAACTACTGCTTGATAAAAGTTTATTGACAATTATTTATTATTTGATTTTTATCGTCAACAAAAATTTTTTTGGGAATATAAGTTATTGCTTGGGAGGATTCCAATAAGCAAGTAGAAATGATAATCAACTTATCTCCCACCTCTCCCCAACGAGCTGCGCCACCATTCAATTCACATACTCCGCTTTTTTTCTTTCCTTTCATTACATAAGTTTCAAAACGAGCACCATTATTAACATTAATCACAATTACCATTTCTCCTTCCATAATATCCGCTTTTTTTAATATTTCTTCATCAATAGTAATACTTCCTTCGTATTCTAAACTTTTATTAGTCACCTTAATTCCATGAATTTTACTTTTAACAATCTTTCTTAACATTTTTATTTCGCAGCAATTTTAGTAAACTGAATAATTGCCATCTGGGCATTGTCACCTACTCTTGTACCGGTCCTAATAATTTGGGTATAACCACCTTTTACATCTCCAAATCTCTTGGCGACATCTTCAAAAAGCTTTTTTACCAATTTTCGATCGGAAAGAAAAGCAAAGGCTCGTCGCCGATTAGCCACCGTATCCTTTTTGGCAATATCAATCAAATGCTCGATAAAAGGACGTATTGCTTTTGCTTTTACCAAAGTAGTCTCGATTTTTCCATATTTTAATAAAGAACGGCAGAGATTTTTGATTAATGCCCTTCGGTGATCAACATCCCTTTGGAGTTTTTTAACTTTCCTTTTGTGTCTCATCTTCTTTTTCCGTATTTCTCAAAATATCGCTCACATCCATCCCTAAACTTAATCCCCATTTCTCTAAACTATTTTTTACTTCCTCTAAGGATTTTTTACCAAAGTTCTCAATGTTTAATATATCCTTTTCCGTCAATTGCACCAAATCGCCAATCGTTTTCACATTTACCTTACCACCATCTTTATATCGGCCATTTTTTAAACAATTGATTGCTCGATTAGAAAGTTCCAAGTCTTCGATATCCCGCACCAAAATTTCTCTTAATCTCTCTTTTTCTCGATCCGGCCTTTCTTCTGGCAAAAATTCCAGTGTGGTTCCTTTCGGAATTAAACGTGCAAAACTATTTTTTAAGATATTTGCTGCTTGAATTAACGCTTCCTCCGGTGTTACTGTGCCATCAGTCCAAATTTCTAAAATTATCCGTTCCAAATCAGTTCGTTCTAAATACTGCATTGTCTCAACCTGATAGTTTACCTTTTTTACCGGCGAGAAAAAGGCGTCAAGAAAAATTGTTCCAATTGGAACTTCTTCCACCATCTTTCGCAATTTTTCCGCAGGCACATATCCCCGACCATTTTCCACTTTCATTTCCATTTTTAACTTTTTATCCGCTGTTAAAGTAAGAATTGGTTGCTCGGGATTAGCAATAATTACCTCCGGCGGAACCTGTAAATCCTTTGCTTTATATTCTCCTTCTTTATCAGTATAAAGATAACAAGTTTTAGGAACTTCCGAATTTAAACGGAGTCTTACTTTTTTTAAATTCAAAATAATCTGAGGGACGTCTTCCAAGACATCAGGTATAACGGAAAACTCATGCGAAACGCCATCAATTTTCACTTGGGTAATCGCCGCACCTTGCACCGAAGATAAAAGACTTCTTCTTAAAGCAGTCCCAATTGTGTGCCCCCAGCCTCTTTCTAAAGGTTCGATAAAAAATTTAGTATAAGAATCGGTCTGGGTTTCTTTTTCAACCTCAACTTTTTCTAAAATAATAAAATGTTTTAAATAATAAGTTTTCTCAAACATTTTTAAACCCCATAAAATTAATTATCTTGAATAAAATTCAATAATATCTTTTACCGAGACAGGTATTGCACTTAAATCTTCTTCACTCGGCATACTTATTACCTTACCCTTCAAATTCTCCCGATCTAAAATAAGCCAACTAACACCAGTGCTCTCTTTTTCTAAAACTTCTTCTTTGATCTTAGGAATCATCTTTTCTGTGCCCACCGTAATCTCGTCACCAACTTTTACTTGATAAGATGGAATATTAACTTTTTTATTATTCACCCTGATATGACCGTGAGAAACTAATTGTCTTGCTTGTGCTCGAGAAGAAGCAAAACCTAAACGATAAACAACATTGTCTAAACGGGTTTCTAAAAATGTAAGCAGAGCGCTTCCAGGGTTAGGTTTTTTCTGGGCTTTTTCGTAATATCTTTCAAAATGTTTTTCTAAAAGACCATACATAAATTTTGCCTTTTGTTTTTCTTTTAATTGAATAGCGTAAACCGACATTCTTGATTGTTGTACCTGTGGTTTCTCTCCTCTTTTTTGTAAGATACACTTATCACTATAACATTTCTCTCCCCTTAAAAAGAGCTTTTCGCCAAAACGGCGACAAATTTTACATCTCGGGCCAGTAAATCTTGCCATAATTATACCCTTCTTTTCTTTGGTGGCCGACAACCATTATGGGGGATAGGAGTAACATCCTGAATGCTTAAAATTCCTAATCCAGCATTTTGTAATGCCCTTATCGCCGCTTCTCTGCCTGGACCAGGTCCTTTTATTTTAATCTCTACTTTCCTTACTCCCATTGCATAAGCCTCTTTTCCAACCATTTCACCAGCTTGTTGAGCAGCATAAGGGGTTCCTTTTTTTGTTCCCTTAAATCCTGCTTTTCCAGCAGATGCCCAGCAGACAACATTTCCTTGTTTATCAGTAATCGTAATAATTGTATTATTAAAGGTGCATTGAATATGGGCAATCATAATTGGGTCAACTTTCTTTTTCGATTTCGCTTTTGCCATAATTTTAACCTTTCTTAATTTTTAAAACTCCTGATGTTTTCCTTGGTCCCTTTCTTGTTCGGGCATTTGTTCTGGTTCTTTGACCCCTCACGGGTAATCCTCTTTGATGTCTTATGCCCCGATAACAACCAATCTCAATCAACCTCTTAATATTAGCTCCTATTTCTGCTCGCAGCGCACCTTCCACTTTATAATTGGTTTCAATTTCTTTTCTTAAAGTAGTAAATTCCTCATCGGTTAATTCCTTTACCTTTTTATCACCAGAAATACCTAATTTCTCCAAAATCTTTTTAGCCGTTGGTAAACCAATTCCGTAAATTAAAGGTAAAGCATAAAGAATCTTCTTATTGTCCGGCAAATCAACACCTACCAATCTTGCCATAATTTTAAATTTTAATAAAAATTTTTAAAATGTCAATTAAATAATTTATTATTATAATAAAAAATTAAGAAAAATCAAGGTTGGATAAAACTTCTAATTTTTCCTCGTTAACATTTGCCATTTTACAGAATTCAATAACTTCTTTTTCTACCTCTTTTTTACCAAGGACAATTTTTTTCACTTTTTTTTCTAAGTTAGGAGCAAAAAGATAATAATAATCTTCATTACTATCATAAAGCACGCCACAGGCAAAATACTCATCATCCTCATCGACTAAACCACAGGAAATATTTAGTTGAGTAATTTCGCCCTCCCAAATATCCCAGCTTTTGTCAACCAAATATCGCCTTCCTTTTTTAAAATATCTTAACCAAGATTCGATACGAAACCTCTTTCTTTTATTAGGCGATTTGGTTTTTATTCCTTTCGGAGCCGAAACAGTAAAAATTTTTCCGCCGTTTTCCATTTCTTTTTCTGATAAATATTCTTCATTATTTTGATTATCAGGAATATCGGTTGGTTTGACGATGATTACTACATATTTAGGCGAAACCACTTCCATTTCTAATGAAAGAAGTAAACTCATAAAATTTTTGTCGCGGAGATAGGAAATAGATTCAATAATAAATAAATCTAAATCCAAATCTTTGCTCATCAATTTTTTTAAGCCCAATAAAATATTTTTTTGGGCAAAAGGATGGGACGGTGAAATTGCTCCGATAAAATAAATTTCTTTTGGCTCCACCTCATAAAGTCCTGATGCTTCTTTTTCTAATACTCCAATCCCCATTGTTGTTGGTGGGCCAATATTTGATTGGCCAATATCCATATCCAAAACACCGGTCTTTAATTTCGCCTTGAAACCTTGATTTGCTAAATAAGTAGTAAAAAAGGTTTTACCAACACTCCCCCGACCTAATACCAAAACTTTTCCCGGAGAAGATACTATCTCTTCACACACCTTCTGCCAAGTTTTCGGAATTTCCATAAGATTTTTGAAAATATAAATTATAAATTATAATAAAAAGAATATTAAAAATCAAGATGTTTAAAATTTTATTTGATT
>JBDRVL010000024.1:0-8823 GCA_039801845.1 Caldifarciminota bacterium
GGCAACTAAGGGCAGGGGTTGCGCTCGTTGCGGGACTTAACCATACACCTCACGGCACGAGCTGACGACAGCCATGCAGCACCTGTGCGGGCTACGGGAAAAATTCCCGTTCGTCACCCTTTCGGGCTCCTACTACCCGCATGTCAAGCCCAGGTAAGGTTTTTCGCGTAGCATCGAATTAAACCACATCCTCCACCGCTTGTGCGGGCCCCCGCCAATCTGTTTGAGTTTTAACCTTGCGGCCGTAGTCCCCAGGTGGTGGACTTAACGCGTTAGCTTCGGCACTGGGTTTCCCCAACGCCTAGTCCACATCGTTTAGGGCTGGGACTACCAGGGTATCTAATCCTGTTTGCTCCCCCAGCTTTCGTGTTTCAGTGTCGGGAACATTCCAGCCAGCTGCCTTCGCCATCGGCGTTCCTCCCGATATCCACGCATTTTACCGCTACACCGGGAGTTCCGCTGGCCTCTCCTGTCCCCAAGGTCCAAAGTATTGGCCGCAACTCCTCAGTTAAGCTGAGGGTTTTCACAGCCAACTTTTGGACCCACCTACACACCCTTTACACCCAGTGATTCCGGACAACGCTTGCCCCCTACGTTTTACCGCGGCTGCTGGCACGTAGTTAGCCGGGGCTTCCTCCTGAGGTACCGTCATCCTCTTTGGTTATTCACCAAAGAGAACATCGTCCCTCACGACAGGGGTTTACGATCCGAAGACCTTCATCCCCCACGCGGCGTCGCTGGGTCAGGCTTTCGCCCATTGCCCAATTTTCTAGACTGCTGCCTCCCGTAGGAGTCGGGACCGTGTCTCAGTTCCCGTGTGGCCGGTCACGCTCTCACGCCGGCTACCCGTCATAGGCTTGGTAGGCCATTACCCCACCAACTACCTGATAGGACAAGAGCCCCTCCTTGGGCGGTAGCATAGTAAACCAGAGGCCACCTTTCATCTCTAAGGCATGCGCCTCAGAGATTATATGGGGTATTAGCAAGCCTTTCGGCTTGTTATCCCCCTCCCAAGGGCAGGTTACTCTTGTATTACTCACCCGTTCGCCGCTATCTGGATAGTAGGGTACTACCATCCAGACCGCACGACTTGCATGTCTAAGACACGCCGCCAGCGTTAGTCCTGGGCCACAGTCAAACCCTTCATTCGAAAAATTATGGAAGGTTTTCATTCAAGGCACACTTCCCGATTTTCAAAGAACAATTTTTATCTTATATATAATATAGCAAAATTTTGACCTTATGTCAAGCGAAATTTTTTTACCAAAATTTTAAACATCCCTTGCTTTTAATTATTTTAATATTAATAAAAATTTATTAAAAAGTCAAATTTATTATTATCGAATAAGTTCATTTATTTTCTTTTTTTAATAAGTGAACTATGCCAAGAATTACTAATATTAATCCAATAACTAAAAGAAAATAGAAAAACCAACCTTTTAAGGAAATAATTTTCCCTGCGCCAATAATAAACAAGATGGCGCCTGCTATAATTCTGCCAACAATTCCTTTTTTAAGAATCAACCCTCGTAATAAAGCATCGATAAAAAATACTATTCCTAATCCTAAAAGTAAATAAGCCCACCAATCATTCCAAGAAATTATCCCCGAATATCTTAACGAAAATGTTAGACCAATAACAATTAAAATTAAACCGCTAAAAATATATTCTAAACTCTTTTTTTCTTTCATAACCAAATTATAGACGGAGTTTATTAAAAAGTCAAATATCTTAGATTTAATAAATTATCTCAAAATCATCGAATTCAAGAGTAGCTTTTTCTTCTTTGATTTCTAAATTTTCTACTCGCGCTGCTGGCGGTCCTTTTCCTAACTCCTCAATAAATTTCTTAAGATTTTCTTCCTCGCCCTCCGCTACTACCTCCACTCTTCCATCCCAAAGATTTTTTACCCAACCAGTAATATTAAATCGCTTCGCCTGTCTTCTCGTAAAGTCCCGATAAAAAACTCCTTGTACTCTACCACTTACAAAAATATGATATCTTTTTTTCATAATCTTAAATAACGAATATCTCCTTTTCTTTCGGTAATTCCTTTATTATCAAAATAATGAAGCAAAGGAAGAGCATATTTTCTTGTTGTGTTCAGAAGTTGCCGGAATTCACTTACGGTAATCGGTTTTTTAAGAAAATTGTTTTTTAATAATTCAGAAGCCTTTTCAATACTTTTATAATGAAAATAAATTTCATCTGTTTTAAAAAGGATTTCATTTTCTAATAAAATTGTGAGTAATTTTTTTAACTCTCTTTCTTCGATCTTTAACAGATTTTTTATCTCCTCAAAATCCGGCGGCGAAAAAATTCTTTTTAAAAATTCTTCTTCAATTCTTTTTAAATAACCTTTCTCTTTTTCATTTAATTCTATCTGATAATCAAAGAGACTCAGAAAATTTTTATCTTTTTTTATCTTCTTTTCTTTAATCAAATCCTTTGTAATTTCTTCTAATAAATCTTTATTTGGATAATTTAACCGATTTTTTAACTCCTCTTCTTTTATCCCCTTTTTATAAGGAAAATTTCTGTGATATTCTTCTAAAATTTTTAATAATTTATCCTTTAAATTGTTATATTCAATAAAAGAATAATAATTTTCTTTGATTTTAACTATTTTATTCTCTTTTATCAGCTCTTCCAGGATAAATAATATTTTTTCTTGGCTAATCCCACTGAATAACTGTAAGGTCTCAATTCCGATACCATTTAAATTTTTTAATTGGATAAATCCCAAAATTTTATCCTTATCATTTTCCGAAGATATTTTTTTAAAAATTTCTATATGTTTTTTATCAATTTTTTCAAAAGGTATTTCCGTAAATAAAACAAAACCACCACCAACCGTAATATTTAAACTAAAGTTTCTTATAATAAATGGATCGTAAGGATTACACACTACCGGCTCTTCCAAATGGAAGATTGCTAATCCTTCTTCTTTTGGATTCAATTCTTCTTTTTCTAAAAGATAAATTTTTGCCATCGTTTCTTTTGTGCCGATATGAAATTTCGTTACGCTTCTTTTCTTTAAAGAAATTGGTGAGTTTTTTAAAATTTTAAGATAGCCGATTAATCTTAATGTCGGTTCAAAGACATTAGGAGTTGCTAAAACATTGCCTCTCTCGATTATCTCTTTTTCAATTCCTAAAAGATTTAATGCTGCTCGTTCACCAATTTTCGCTTCTAAAACCTGTTTTTTGTGCTTTTCGATACTACGAATTTTTACTGTTATTTTCTGCGGAAGAAGTTCTAAATTATCGCCCACTTTTACCTTGCCGGAAAGAATTGTCCCCGCAACAATTGTGCCAAATCCTTTTATTGTAAATATTCGGTCGATCGGCATAAAAAATATCTTTCTTTCTTTTTTTCGCAATTTAATTTTTTCAATTTTTTCGTCAATCAATCTTTTTAAATCTTCTAATCCTTCATTAGTAATTGCGGAAAAAGGAATGATGGGAGCAGTCTTTAAATAATCTTCCTCATCTAAAAATTTCTTAACCTCTTTTGTTAAATTTTCTATTGTTCCTTCATCAACCAAATCTTTTTTAGTCAAAACAATAATCCCTTCTTCAATCCCTAATAATTTAGCAATATTAAGATGCTCAATAGTCTGTGGTTTTATTCCTTCATCAGCAGCGATTACTAAAAGTATTAAATCTATTGTGTAAGCACCAGCAACCATATGGCGAATGAATTTCTCGTGGCCAGGAACATCAATTATGGTAGCTTTGTCGCCATAAAAAGCAAAACCTAAATCAGTAGTCATTCCTCTTTCTTTCTCTTCTTTTAATCGGTCAGGGTCGTAACCGGTTAAAGCTTTTACTAAGGCAGATTTGCCGTGATCAATATGACCAGCGGTACCAATAACCATTATTTATTCTTTCTTTCACTGGTTTTAGGGATGTTTAATTCCTGACGATATTTAGCAACTGTCCTTCTTTTAATATTTATTCCCATTTCTTTTAATTTTTCAACAATCTCTTCATCAGTTAATGGATTATTCTTATCTTCATTATCAATCAAACTTTTTATTTTTGCCTTAATTGTTGATTTGGAAATTTCTCCCATTCCCGAAGAGAAGAAAGAACGAAGAGGGAAAATACCAAAAGGGGTTTCAATATATTTACCGGCTATTGCCCGCGAAATATTAGAAGGATGGATTCCTAACTTTTTGCCACATTCTTTAATCGAAAGGGGTTTAATAATTTCTCTACTTACTAAAAAGAAATCTTTCTGATTTTCAATAATATATTCCATTATTCTTTTTAAAGTATCTCTCCTCTGGTCTAATGCCTTTATAAACATCACGGCATTTTTAAATTTCCTTTTCACAAAATCTACTTGTTCTTTTTCGTAACTATTGGGGTTTAATAAAATTTCTTTATAATAATTTGCGATTCTTAACTTGGGTAAATTTTCTTCATTAAATTCAAAACTAATTTTTTCTTCTTCAATCTTAATTTTAAAATCAGGAACAATATAATCTGCCCTTGCTGAGCCGTACTTTCTTAATGGTCTAGGCTCTAAATTAGTAAGATTATTAAAGGCTTCCTTCACCCTTGCTTCATTAGTTTTCAATTTTGCAGCAATTCTTTTGTAGTTTTTACTCTTTATCAATTCTTCACATTCTTCTAACATCCTTACCTCTATCGAATCCTTACTAAAACCTTTCAACTCTAATTGAGCAAGTAATGCCTCACGAAGAGTTCGGGAACCTATTCCTCCTGGCTCAATTTTTTTCATTATCTCAATTATCTTCTTTATCCGTTCCTCTTCCACACCCAAACTTTGCGCAATCTCTTCTACCGAAAATTCTAAAAATCCATTCTCATCTAAACTATTACAAACAAATTCAGCAAGAGCATAATCTTCCTTATCAATCTTCTGTCTTAATTTTGTAAGCAGTTCATCAAGTGAGGTAACCGGAGCAGGATTAGCAATATCAAAAATATCCAAATCTTCTGTATTACTGGGAGTAGGGATAGAATAATTTTCTTCCGGTATCAAATCACTCAAAGAAAATTCATCTTCATTTTCTGTTTTTACCCCCTCCGAAGATTCTTCAGCCACTTTCTCTTCTTCAATCTCTAAACAAGGATTAATAGCAAGTTCTTGTTCAATTACCATTTCTAAATCTAAAATCGGTAAAGCCAAAAGTTTTAAATTTAAAAGTAATTGAGGTGTCAAAATCAATCTCTGTTCTAACCTAAATTCTTGTTTCATGGTCGAAATTTCTCTCCTAAATAAACTTTCCTAACCTTTTCATCGTTAATCAATTCTTCTTTGATTCCAGAAAAAAGGATTTCACCGGAATAAATAAGATAAGAATAGTCAGTAATTTCTAAGGTTTCGCGAACATTATGATCAGTAATTAAAATACCAATATTTTCTTCTTTTAAATTTAAAATTATCTCTTGGATTTCGCTGCGAAAAATTGGGTCAATACCAGTAAAAGGCTCGTCTAATAAAAGAAAATGGGGACGAATTGTTAATGCCCGAGCAATCTCTACTTTCCTCCTTTCGCCACCAGAGAGATTTTTTGCCTTTTCTTTTCTTAAATAATTTAATCCTAACTTATTTAATAAATAGGAAACACGCTCTTCTATCTCCTCTTTTTTATATCCTAATAATTCCATTATTCCTTTTAAATTATCTTCCACACTTAACTTTAAGAAAACTGAAGGTTCTTGGGTAAGATAACTAATTCCTAATTTTGCCCTTTGATAGGAAGGTAAAAAAGTTATATCTTTTTCAAAAAAGTTAACCTTACCCTCATCAGGCTTCACAAATCCCATAATAATATGAAAAGTAGTCGTCTTACCCGCACCATTTGGTCCCAAAAGACCAACAATCTCTCCTTTTTCAATTTTCAAACTAACATCTTTTAACACAAATCTTTTACCATATTTTTTAGATATATTTTCAACCAATAAACTCATTTTCTTTTAAAATATGTTTTACCCGAAAATATCTCTTCTCCGTAAGCAATTTTTAAATCATTTTTATCAAAATTAAAACGCACCTTTTTACATTCCAATTCAATTTTATTATCCTCCCTCTGAAAAGAAAGGAAAACCTTATCAAAAAAAGTTGCTTCTTTAATTGTCTCTTCTTGTAAAAGGAAAGTGGCAAGTTCTCCCATCACCTTTCCTACACTATCAACATAACTAACATTACCTTTTGCCAATCCGGTATCACTTTTAAAATCATAAAAAAGGGTATCACAGTTTAAAAAGTTTATTATTTTCTCTTTCTCATCATAGTTCATAATTTTTGTCTCTAAATAAGAATAAAGAAAACTATTCTTATTGTCAATCTTAATTTTTTTTCCTAATAACTTTACTTTTTCTTTTAATTTTATTTCTCCCTTTTCTAAAAATAATATCTCCTTTTCTAAATCATATTGAGAATTTTCTCCCAGAATTGTTAATCTTCCTTTATCTTTTAAATTAGCAACCAAAAAAATTTTTTCTGGCATCTCCCAATTTTTTGAACGTAAATTGTAGATTGCTAAATTGGTATAACAAGTATCTTTATTTATAAAAATCTTAACCGAATCTTTTAAGAAAAAAATTCTTTCTTGGGGGTCAAACTCCGCATAATTAGCCCGAATTTTTCTCTCCTTTTCGTAAATCTCAATCCCTAAAGGGAAGATAGTTATTCTTTTACCATTGCGATTAACAAACTCGGTAGTGGGCGCTTTCAATTCAAAATTGAAAAGGGAAAAAATCAAAAAAATCATTTGGCTTTTCCACTCACCTCTTTTAAAATTTTTACTTTTGATAAACCAGCATCACTTTCTAAACCAATCCCCTCTATCTCACCACTCTCATTTTTAAGACGGACAAAGGAATTGGTAAAAACCATCTGCTTTTGATTATCCCATCTTAAAGAATCACAAAAAAGATAGGTAGAATCATTAGTTCTCACCACTATTGAGCCAAAACCAAAAAGATTATAATTTTTCTGGTCAACAATACCCGAATCACATTCTAAAATTGCTGAAATTTTATTTTCTTCATCAAAAAAATAAACAACCGGCTTGTAAATATAAATTAATTTTTCCTCATCAAAAAGTAATGCCTTTTTAGCAAACAATTTAAAAAGTCGCTTTCCAGTGGCGCTTTCCAAAAGTTCAAAATTGGTAGTTATTTGGGAAGGAAACTTTTTCTTTTCAATAATCTCTTCATTTTTCTTCTGGCAAGAAAGAATTATTAATAATAAAAAAATAATCTTTATTTTCCCCATAAAACCCAGTCAAAAATATTTTTCTTTATCTCCTCTTTAACAAAAGAAGGTGAGAAACCTCTTTTTATAATAACTTCGTATCCCTTGCCATTCTTTCTTATCAAAATAAAATAAAGAGGATAAGAAAAGAGTTGAGAAATAACAAAAGGTGTCCTTAATACTTCTAAATTGGGCAAAAGCTCTTTTAAAGAAATTAATTTTCCTTTATGAATATTATCAATAGCGAAACCCACAAGATAATTATCAAAAAGGGCTTCTTTTATCTCATACAAATTTTTACAAATTTTTAGAGTTTTATTTCTTCTTATTTTTAGAAAAGTAGAATTCAAAAGTTTATTTCTTTGCGAAGAATAAACTATTGCTGTTTTATATCCTCTTTTTAAAAAAATCAAAGGTAAAAGCTCATATAAACCATAATGAAAAGTAATCACCACTCCTCCCCTTTCCTTTATAATATTATCACCTAAAAACTTAATTTTGTCAAAAATTAAAGAAAGATTTTTTTTATTAATTAAAATCATTGTTGACAAATTTTCCGAAAGATTTAAAAGATAATAACCAAAAGAAAAATTTTCCCTCTTTGTTAAAAAAGCATAATTTCTTTTTATTTCCTTGCGGTATTGTTTTTTTATTAAAAAATAAAAGAAGAAAAGGAGAAAGAAGATTAATTTAAGAAGAAAAATTTTTATTTGCCAGATTCTTAAAGACATGCTTTAATAAAGGCAAGAAATAAAGGATGGGGTCTTAAAGGACGGGATTTAAATTCCGGATGGAATTGGGTTGCTACAAAAAAGGGATGGTTCTTTAGTTCAATAATCTCCACTAAATCTTCCTTTTCATAAATTCCGCTTATAATCATTCCATTTTTTTCTAAAAGTTCTAAATATTCATTATTCACTTCGTAGCGATGGCGATGCCTTTCATAGGATTTTTTAATCTGATAAGCATTAAAAGCAATGGTATTCTCTTTTAAGAGGCAGGGATAAGCACCAAGTCGCATAGTGCCGCCTTTTTTCTTAATTCCCCTTTGGCTTTCTAAAAGATGAATAACCGGATATTTAGTATTAGGAGCAAACTCTTGAGAATGGGCTTCTTTTAATCCGAGCACATTACGGGCAAACTCAATCACCGCACATTGTAAACCAACACAAAGACCTAAAAAAGGTAAATTATTTTCACGGGCATATTCAATTGCCAAAATCTTTCCCTCAATTCCTCTAACACCAAAACCACCAGGTACAATTATTCCGCAAACATCGGCAAAATAATCTTTTAAAATATCTTTCCCTTTTCTTTTTACCTCTTCCTCTAAATCGGTTGCTTCAATCCATTTAATATTGGGTTTTAAAGATAGATGACCACAAGCATGATTAACCGCCTCAATCACACTTTTGTAAGCATCTCTTAAAGAGGTATATTTTCCAACAATGGCAATCTTTATTTCTTTTTTAGGATTTTCTATTTTATTTATAAAATCTAACCAATCTTGCCAAGTTTTTAAACCTATTTCTTTTGTTTTCAAAGAAAGAAATTGGCAGATAAGCCAATCCAGTTTCTGTTCCTT
>JBDRVL010000025.1:0-8808 GCA_039801845.1 Caldifarciminota bacterium
ACTGCTCAGAAGTTAAATCGGAAATCAACAGGTAATAGTGAACGAAGTTATGAAAGTATGTCAAGAATTCAAGCCACCAATATTTATGTTGAGCCGTCCCAAGACTATCCATTAACAAAAATAATAAAAGAGATAAAAGATGGGATAATCGTTTATTATATGCTTGGTGCTGGTCAATCAAATGTTTTAGCGGGTGAATTTAATTGGGTAATTAACTTGGGATTTAAAATTGAGAATGGCGAAATTATCGGGCGGATAAAAGATTGTATGTTTGCGGGAAATTTATATGAATATCTAAATAAAATTATCTTAATCGGCAGCGAAATTAAAGATTTAGGTAATTATTATCTTCCACCTATTGTATTAGATAAATGTAAGATAGTTACAAAGGGTATCTAATTTTCCAGTTTCCTCTATGGAAATTTTTTATTTTGTGAAATTTTTGTTTAAATTATTGAAATTTAATAACTTAACTTAATTTAACCTCTTCGATAGGGGGCTATCTACTATACTGCCTTGGATACTACTTTATGGTTAATTTAATTTAGAAATTTATAATCTGTTAAAAGGTATTTATTGGCTCTAATTTTTCTTTATTACTATCTTTTAATAAAGTTTCTAAATTAAAATATTGACATTTAATAATTTTAAATTATACTTTTCTTTAATGAGAAAGATAATTTTGGTAATTATTTTTCTGGGGGTAATTAAAGGAAATTCTCCGCCGGGTAAACCTGTAATTTTTGGTCCGAAGGTAGCCAATATGGGTGAGATTTGTAATTTTAAAATTTTTGCTACTGACCCAGATGGTGATAGTATTAAATATTTTTATAAAGAAAATATAATAACAGGAGGAGAAGCAATATGGAAAGAAGTATGGAAAGAGACGCCTTTTTATGCGAGTGGAGAGACGGTTTATATTTCCTATGTTTTAATGGGTAGCGGAGTTCGTGAAATTTCCTTTTATACTCAGGATAAAAAAGGAGCAACTTCGGAAGAAATTATTTATGAGATTACGGGTAAAATACCTGAGAGATTAAAAGGAATAAAGAAATTTGCCGGTATCTTTTTCCCTTACGAAAAAGGGTGGGAGATAATAGATTTTTGGATGCTTGATACCAGTGGCCGAATGATAGTAAGGTTGCAGAAACCATTCTATGGAAGAACCCTGGATGCCTTTTGGCTTTGCCAATTAAAAGAAGATATATTAAAAAAGATACAATTTCTTAGTATTGATAGTAGATCTTTGATAAAGGAGGGCGGTTTGTGTGGATATGATAAAGATATAAGTTTCAATGATAGTATATTTTATTATACGATTTATGGATGGTGGACTAGTAAATGGACATATATTTTTGATTTAAAAAATTTAGAAAGGGTTGGTGAAATAGGCAGAAAATATGCTTCTAGATGTTTTACTCCGCCGCCTCATTTTTCAGTAATTTCAGAAAAAGAAGGAGAAAATGAAGTCCTGGGAGAATCTCTTGGAAAATTTTTAATAATTCCTTATTTTCCAATTAAAGATTTAGGAGAAAGATGGAGAGACATAACTTTAGGAGAATGTTGTTTAGAGATAGACCCAAAGAAAAATTTAGGATTTCTTATTAAAGGTTCGGCAGAGAATATACCACCTTTTAAGGTTTTAGTGATTTCTGATAGTGAATTACTTATTGAGATATTTAAAACTGACTCATTTAAAAAAGCCAATGATTTAAAGAGAAGCGAATATTTAGAGATATGGCAAAGGACTAAGGAGGGAGATGACAGTTATAATTTTTATCGTATAAGACTTGGTGATATAGTTAGGAGGGAAGAGGAAATGGTAAGTTATAATTTTTATCGTTGGGGTATAAGACTTGCTGATGGAGAGATATTTATTTTATCAGACCCAATTTTCTTTAGAGAAAAATATAGTGTTGAAGCGGCTAAAAAATTTAATTGGATTTTGTTAGAGGACATTGAAGGAACAGGGGTATTTAAAGCTCCTGATAGTGTGCCGAAGTTGCCGGAGGTTTGGATAAGTGATAATGAAGAGAGGAAAAGGATGCATAATTCAGTTATGGTTAAGATAAAATTGCCTTATAAAATAGTTTTTTATGCTTCTTCTCTTTCTATTGCTTATTATTTTCCGGACAAAAAAGGTTCGCTCTTTTCTACAAGTGAGATTAAGTTTGATGAAAAATATAGTATGTTTTCGTTGAGTATGGTGAAATCTGGATATTATACTGGTGAGTTATTAGATAACCGATTGGTGAAAGTTAAAATTCCCCAAAAATTTGACCCTGATAAACCAATATTTGATTATCCCTAACAGATATTAAATAACCTTTCCAATTTGACATTTAACAATTTTTTATTATAATCATTTTTATGAGAAAGATAATTTTATTAATCTTTTTATTTAGCTTTTGTTTTAAACCTTCAATTATTAGTGGTCAGACAAAACCTTATGATGTTTTAATGCGGAGTGGCAAGATTTATCTGCAAAATCGACAATATGAGAAGGCAAAAGAGATGTTTGAAGAAGCTGTTTCTCAAAGACCCGATGACCCAGACGGAAATTTTTATTTGGCAATAACTTTAATCTCTTTGGGTGATTATTTTAATGCCGCCAGATATCTTTTGGTAGCGGTTAATGATAATAATTATTTAAAAAAGATTCAAAAGGACGAGAATTATAAATTAACCTGTTGGTCTTCTTTGATTGAGGCATCCCAGAGTTATTTAGCAAATAATAAATCAGATTCGGCTTTAATTTATGCGAAAGGTGCTTTAATCCTTGACCCAGAAAGACCTTTTAATTATACTCTCCTTTCTCAAATTTATGCCAATCTGAAAATGTATGATTCCCTTTATGCTCTTGCCCAAAATATGATAAGTAAGGATACAAATTCGCCCCAAGGTTATTCTTTGTTGGGCAGTTATTATCTGGCAAAAGAGGATTATGATAATGCCTTAAATTCTTTTGAAAATTCTATCAGAAATTATGAGAGAAAGATTAATGAAGAGAAAGATAAATTAGCTGAACTTTTAAAATTGAAAGAGGAGAAAGAGAGGGTAATAAGGAAATTACTTAATTATCAAAGCGAGAAAAAAATAAAAGAATTTGAAGGTTATCTAAAAGATAGTTTGAAATTTAGGAGTGGAATTGAAAAAGTTGCCCAGTTAGTTTTAGAAATCAGCAGTCTAAATCAAGAATATACTCAAAATCTTTTAAGGGTTGGCTTACTTCAAATGCAAAAGAAAAAAGAAAAAGAAGCGGTGAATACTTTCAAGAAATTATGGGAAGCGGATGAAAAGAGTTATGATGCCCTTTTCTATTTGGGTGTCAATTATTATAACCTTTCTTTGTACGATACCTGTCGGATAACCTTGGAAAATTTAATTTCTTTTGTTCTGCGGCAACCTACGGAAGAAGAGAAAACAAAGATTAAAGAGTTGATTTCCGACACTTCTTTAAATTATATAGAACTTCCTTCTCAATTTTCGCCTTATCTTTATTATTTAACAAAAGACAATTCCCTTTCTATTTTGGCACCAGAAAGATTGGAAAATGTTTATATGATTCTTGGTGGTTCTTATGCCCAATTAGCAAAATTAGAAAATAAGCCAACTTATTATGATTCGGCAATTAAATACTTTGAGAAGATTATTTTAATAAATCCAAAGAATTTAGATGCTTACCAGAACTTGGCGGTTGTCTATCGGGATAAGGGAGATAAAGAGACAGCAAGAAAATATTTAGAAAAGAAAATGAAATTAGAGAAGGAGTTGAAATGAAAATAATATTAAATATCCTAATTGTTATTTTATTGGCAGGACTTTTATATGTTTTAATTTATCCTCAATATGAAGAGAATAGAATTCAACAGGTGAAAATCGCTTGTGATTCCAGTATTGCTTCAGTCGTTTATTTTGTTGCTTTTGATACGGGATTTTTCAAAAGCGAGAGGATTGAACCAGTTTTTATTTTCTATCAAAATCAAAATGAAGGGATTGAGAAGGTAATTAAAAATGAATGTGATATGGGAATTTTCCCTTGGATAACAATTTTTGATTATATGAAAAATAAAAACGAAACTTTAATGGTTTTCACTTCTTATGAATTTCAATCAGGAATTACGGTTGATGCGATAATTATAAATCAAATAAAATTAAAACTAAAAGATAAAATAACTTTTACCGCATTAAATAATAAAAAATTTGGTGTTCCCTTTGGTTATTTGGAAATTGCTAAAGAGATTTTAACTCGAATGGGTGTGGATGTTAAAAAAGTTAGTTTTGTTGAAGGTAGTTTTGGTGAAATATATGATAAGTTTTTAAAAGGCGAAATTGATGCGGGATTATTTATTGAACCCTATCGTTCGCTATTAATAAATCAAGGTTATTATTCGTTATTTGAAGGTCCATTGCCCAAAATTTATGTATCTGCCTATCCCGGTTATGCCATTGGATTTTCTAAATATTTCTTTAATAAGAAAAGAAGGATATGTGCCAAGATAAAGAAGATTACTGATGCTGCGATTGCGATAATTAATAAAGATGCTAAATATGCCCGCGAAGTATATCAGAAATATTTTCAATTTGCTTCTGAAAATGTAAGGTTGCCCGATATTCAAAAAACCAGCGCGATGAATAAAGGAGCAATTATTTCTTTATTTAGAAAAATTTATAACGAAGAACCAGATACTACTTTCTTATTTGCCAAACCCTATCAATTACAACTATAGAATAAATGGGGTTGTGCTAAAGTGGGGGGTTGGCGGTCCCCTGTAACCTGAAACCCGCCTTAGGCAGGGCTGACAGGACAAGTTGAGGGAAAAAATAATGGGTGTCTTTAATAAAAAGGAGGCGATGAAGACTGGGTCTGGCAAAGGCATAACCTACGAACCCCGCCAGGGCCGGAAGGCAGCAACGGTAAGTAGGGACTATGTCGGTTGTCAGGGTGCCTGGTTGGAGCCTTTCTTCTTATTAAAGCCCCATTATTTTTTCTCGAACTTGTCGCACAACCCCGATTAACTTTTTAATTTTTAAATTATATTATAAAAAAGTGGTAACCTTTTGGGCTATTTTTTCGTCTTATATATATGGGGTATTATGGAATAAAGAGGTTATTAGATTTCGGGATTTTGATTAAGAAAGGATTATTAAAAAATAAACCTAAAAAGGAGGTGTTTAAAGCCTTCCGACTATTTTTATTTAATAACTAAATAAATCTTCTCTTTTATATATTTTTAAAAATCTACATCAATAAAATAGGAGAATTTTATTTCCTATTAAGAAAGGAGCAGTATAGGAGATAGTATAGAGTTTAACATATTTCCTCAATCAAAATGGGCTAATTAAATAATTTTTGCGAAGAAAAATATAAACTTATTTATTTTGACTTTAAAGTTTTATTTTTTATAATTAAACATATGGAAAGGAAAGTTTTTTCTTTAAAATACCGACCGAAAACTTTTGACGATCCCTTTTTTATTGCTTAAATTATTATTTATTTTACTTATACTTTCCCCGTTCCTTTACAATTTGGGCATTTCATCAGTCCTGTTCCATTGCATCTGGTGCACTTAGATGGCGAAATATATCCAGTGCTACCAGCGCCCTTACAGGCTGTGCAAGTTATTACACCTTTGCCATGACAAGTTGGGCAAGTTGCCATTTTTTACCTCCCTTTTAATTTAGTACTTTGCGCACCCAAAAGGGTACTTTTTCTCATCCTTGGCTCGGTGCCGTCAATAATTATTTGCTCTTAAAACTTTAAGTAATGTATGCTTAATATTCGAAAACTTCGGTACCTCCAAAAGAAGCCATTACAAGCAATAGGGTCTTAAGATTTTTACAAGCATTTTTAATATCTTCTTCATATTGTAAGAGAGTAACTACTCCATCACATGCTACGCTTCTTCCTCTTTTTACCAAATCTTCTATTGTCCATATTGCTTTGCTTCCGTCAATAGTTTCAAACGAATGAACTACATAATCCCAAGTTTTGTATTTTTCGACCAAAGCGGTTTCCTCCTGATTTAATTCTACTCGACATGTTAATATAAATCTCATACCTTTATATCCACCAAAAATGCCTCTTTTTTCTTCTTGATCTCTGGTTATATAAAGTTTCATTTTTCCTCCTTAGTTTTTAATAATTATTTAAAAATATAACTTAAAAATTCTTTTTGTCAATAAGAAAGAGATAATTTTTTTCTTAAAATTTTGGTAATTTTTTCTTATTAATAAAATAAATAATTAACTCAATTTGACTTTAAATCTTTCTCTTTTATAATAAAATAATGGAAAGGAAAGTTTTTTCTTTAAAATACCGGCCAAAGACTTTTGACGAGATTTGTGTCCAAGAGGTTGTTGTTAGAACTTTGAAGAATGCGATTTTGAGTAATAAAATCCATAATGCCTATTTATTTTCTGGTCCAAGAGGAACCGGTAAGACAACAACGGCAAGGATTTTTGCTAAGGCATTAAATTGTGAAAAAGGAATGACAATAAATCCTTGTAATCAATGTGAAATTTGTAAGGAGATTGATAATTCTAATTCTTTGGATGTGATTGAGATTGACGGTGCTTCTAATCGGGGAATTGACGAAGTAAGAGAATTAAGGGAAAAGGCAAGGTTTAACCCAATTAAAGGAAGGTTTAAGGTTTATATTATTGACGAAGTTCATATGTTAACTACCGAAGCCTTTAATGCTTTACTAAAAATTTTGGAAGAACCACCACCTTATGTAAAATTTATTTTTGCGACGACTAATCCGACAAAGGTACCGAAAACAATTATTTCTCGTTGCCAAAGGTTTGATTTTCGGAAAGCGCAAGTTAATGAAATTGTTTCTCGTTTAAAAGAGATTGCCAAAAAAGAAAATCTTATCTTAGAGGAAGATGCCTATTATCAAATCGCCAAAAGAGCTGATGGTGCGATTAGGGATGCTGAAGTGATATTAGAGCAGGTTTCGGTCTTTGCTTCTCAGCCAATTAAGGGAGAGGATGTGGAGAAACTTTTAGGAGCCGTTCCCGAAAGAATAATTTTTGAATATTTTGAAGAATTAAAGAAAGGTGATATAAAAGAGGTTTTAAGATTTTTAGTTAGAATTGAACAAGAAGGAAGAGACCCTTTTGAATTTTATAAAAGTATTCTTCAAGCTTTTCGGACCATTTTGTTAGTGAAAAACGGATTGCCTCAAAAGGCATTAGGAATTACTGAGGAGGAATATCAAGAGTTTAGCCAAATTGGTAATCTTTTTTCTGACCAGGAGATATACGAGATGATGAATATTTTAATTGGTTATGAGAGATTATTAAAATATACTTCCTTTCCGGAAATTGCTTTAGAGAATTTGAGTTTATCATTGTTGAAATATTTTAAATTGAAAAAAGAAATGGGATTAATTTCTCTTGGTAAGATCTATAGTATTTCACCAAAAATTGCTGGAATTTTAGAGGATACCATTATCAAAGAGGTTGACAATGTTGTTCATATTTATTATCCTTCCATTAAAGGGAAATTAACTATTTTACAAGAACACGAAGAAGAGATAAAAGAGGTTTTAGAAAAGATTTTAAATAAAGAAGTTAAGATAAAATTTATCCAAAGAGAAATGAAAGAAGAGAAAAAGATTTCCGAGATTTTTGATAAGACCTTTGAAGGATTTGAAGAATTGCAATGAACGAAGATTTTAAAAAAGTATTAAAATTTTTAGAAAAACTACCGGGAATTGGTAAAAGGAGTGCCCAAAGAATTGGTTTTTATCTTTTAAAATTGGATGATAAGGAAATAAGAGAATTTACCAATTCCTTAATTTCCGCAAGAGAAAATTTAAGAATTTGTGAGGAATGTTTTAATTATAGTAAGGAAAGGATTTGTAAAATCTGTCAAAACGAAAATCGGGATAATAGTTTATTATGTATTGTGGAAGAGCCTTCCCATCTCTTTTTTATCGAAACTACTAAGACTTATAACGGCAAATATTTCGTCCTTGGTGGATTATTGACATCAGAAAAAGAAGAGATAATGAAAGAGAGAATAAATAAACTATTAGCGAAAGTAAAAAATGACAAACTAAAAGAGATAATTATCGCCTTAAACCCCACAACCGAAGGTGAAGCCACTTCTTATTATCTTTCTGATCTTTTAAAGGAATTTAAGAAAAAGATAACCCGAATTGGTTTAGGACTTCCTTTTGGTTCTTCTTTAGAACTTGCTGATCCAATTACCATTACCAAGGCAATAGAAGGTAGAAAAGAGTTAGGTTAATTTTTAAAAGGAGGAAAAGGTGATTTTTGATATATTTTTATCACCAAGAAATTATTTTTTAAAATTAAAAGAAAAACCAAAATTTATTATTCCTTTAATTATTATTCTTGTTTTTACTTTGCTTCAATCTTATGTAGCAACTCGTTATACCAATATTTCCGAAATCATTAAAAGAATGGAAGAAAGAGGAGCACCAAGAGAACAGATTGAAAGGTTGGAAGAATTTATGAGAAGACCAACAAGAGTTATTATCGGTTTAGTTAGTGCTTTAATCGTTACTGTTATTTTCCTTTTAATAATCTCTTTAATCTTTAATTTTTCGCTTCCTTTATTAGGTAGCGAAAGTAATTTTGTAAAGACCTTTGCGGTTGTCTGTGGTGCGGGTTTGGTAACTGCTTTTGGTTCATTAATTAGAAGTATTATAATTGTTCTTCGTCAATCACCATTTGTGACAACCAGTTTGGCATTACTTTTACCTACCGAAAAAGGACTTTTATTTAATTTTCTCTCCCGTTTTGATTTTTTTACAATTTGGCAAATAATTT
>JBDRVL010000026.1:0-8580 GCA_039801845.1 Caldifarciminota bacterium
AAAACCAAGCACCTCAAAGGAAATAGTAACCTTTCACGATCCTTGTCACTTGGGAAGGCACATGGGAATTTTTGAAGAGCCAAGAGAAATAATCAAAAGTTTAGGATATGAGCTAGTTGAGATGGAACTTTCCAGAAATGAGAGTTTTTGTTGCGGTGGGGGTGGGGGAGTGAGAACAAATGAACCAGAACTAGCAAAGAGAATAGCCAAAGATAGAATAAAACAAGCAATAAAAACTAAGGCAAAAATTTTAATCACTTGTTGCCCTCTTTGTTATTTACACTTGAAAGAAAACACCGAGGAAATAGAAGTTAAAGAATTATCTCAACTTTTTTAATTTTTTCCCCCTTGCTTTAAACTATTTTTCTATTCATTCTCTTTTTTAAGAAAATTTTCCCCTAG
Organism: Caldifarciminota bacterium; assembly: GCA_039801845.1. Classification (GTDB taxonomy): domain Bacteria; phylum Hydrothermota; class Tepidihabitantia; order Tepidihabitantales; family DTDR01; genus DTDR01. Next base: position 403 of record JBDRVL010000026.1, read on the forward strand.
ATTGAAAAACCCAATTTTTTGTGGGAGAATGAAAGAAGATGGTGAAATTAACTCAAACTATTGGTAAGGAGGGAGAATTAAGGGTAATTGGTGAACTTTTAAGGAGGGGATTTGATGTTTATTTGCCAGCAGTAGATGTAGGGGGAATTGATTGCATTATTAAAACTTCGAAAGGTTATAAAGAAATTCAAATTAAAACCAGATCTGAGGCAAAACTTTTACTTTTTGATGTTAAAGAGTTTACTCCGAGGGATAATTTTTTTATTATCTGCCACAATTTAAAAGAACCTGATATTTTTTGGGTAATTCCTTCTAAAGTTTTTAAAGAAAACGCTCAATATTTGAAAAAGTACAGAAGATATCGTCTAATTCTTGGTGACGAAGATTCAAAAATGCGTCGCAAACTCCATTCTTTTAGAAATAATTTTTTTCAATTAAAAGAAAGAGAAAGTGAAATTAAAATTAGCAAAAAAGATAAAAAAGAGAAAAAATCCGGCTGGCAAAAATTAAAAGAACTTTATCCAACAGTAGAAGCAGTAGAAAAGAAAATTCAAGAAGCAAAAGAAAAAAGAAGAAGCAAAGAATATATAAAAGTTTTAGAAAATTTAAAAAAATATTGGCAAAAACATAAAAAATTATGAATTCGTTTGAAAAATCTTTGCAGGGGGTTGGACTTATGAAAAACTTACAGAAGCCAAACCTCTGTAGTAAAAATTAAAATAAAGAAATGGAACCCATTCTTGGGGAATTTTTAAAAAATTTACATCATTTAGAAAATCTTCTTAAGAAAAGAGCCTATAATTTTGGGGTGAAAAATGTTGAACTTCCTTTTGGAGATCTTCTTTCTGAATTAGAATCTAGAGGAGACGTGCTTGTTAAAAAATATTGGATAGATCTAAGTCGCTTGAGAGAGATTAGAAATATATTAAAGCACCCTCACCATTCTTTAACTGTTCTTCCTACCGAGATTTGTCAAGAAAGACTAAAAGAAATAATTGAAATTTTCGAAAAAAGATTAAAAGCAGAGGATATTATGACAAAGGATGTGAAAAAAGCAACAGTTGATTCTTTAATTTCAGAAATAATTAAGACAATGGTTATAAATAATTATTCTCAAATACCCGTAGTAGATTCAGAAGATAGAGTAATTGGCCTAATTACCGAATGGTCAATTTTAAAATGGTTAAACAGAAAAATAGATGAGAAAATTTTAGAACTGGATGTAAAAATTGCCGAAGTGGGATTTTTTACAGAAAAAGACGGTGTTTATAAATTAGTTCCTCGGAAATTGGAATTAGAAAAAATTCAAGAAATATTTATTAATAGTTACGAAACTCAACCAGAACCCCTACTCGCTTTAATAGTAACTCAATCAGGGAAAGTTCATGAAAAAATATTGGGAATTATTACTTCAGAAGACGCATTTTTAAAAACAAAACAAAGCAAGTAAAAGATATATATCAAAAAAACAACTTTGAATTTTATAGTTCAACTTGAATCACTTAATTTTTATGAGAAAATAAAAAAAAGATGAGGAAAAATAATCATCAAAAATTGGAATTAGTATGGAAGGGGAAGAAAACTGAAGTAGAAAGGGTTGTTTTACCATTTCAGGTGGTGGAGACAATAAATGAACCAAGAGTTGGGGAGAGTGGAAAACAAAAAGATATTTTCGGAGAAAAACTACCAAAATGGTGGCCAGAGGGTTGGAGAAATAAACTGATTTGGGGAGATAATAAATATATAATGTCTTCGCTTTTGCCAGAGTTTGCCGGAAAAATCAATTTGATTTACATTGATCCGCCGTTTGCCACTGGGGCGGATTTTTCAATTAAAATGAAAGTTGGCGATTTGGAATGGACAAAAGAACCATCAGTAATTGAAGAAAAAGCTTATCGCGACACTTGGGGCAAAGGTTTAGATTCTTATTTGCAAATGATGTATGAAAGATTGATTTTAATGCGAGAACTTTTAGCAGAAAATGGCTCAATTTATGTGCATTTAGATTGGCATGTGGGTCATTATGTGAAAATTATAATGGATGAGATATTTGGGAAAGAGAATTTTAGAAATGAAATTATATGGTACAAAGGATTTCGAGGAACTGAATCAAAAAAAAATTATCAGCATGCACATGAAATTATTTTGTGGTATTCTAAATCTGAAAATTACACTTGGAATCAAGTATATCAGCCATATAAGGATGAAGATTTAAAAAGATATAACAAGCTTGACGAGGAAGGACGAAGATATGCATTGATAAAACGAAAAAGGACTGATGGAACTGTTTACTACGGAAGAACTTATCCTAATCCGGAAGGAAAAAAAATTGATGATGTAATTTCGCACATAGCGGTTATGGCTTCAACAGCCGAAGAAAGAGTAGGCTTTGAAACTCAAAAACCTCAGAAACTGCTAGAAATATTTATCAAAGCTTCCTCTAACGAAGGCGATTTAGTAGCTGATTTCTTTTGCGGTTCTGGAACAACTGGTGTAGTTGCTGAAAAATTAGGTAGGCGATGGATAATGGCAGATTTATCAAAATTTGCTATTCACACAACCAGAAAACGACTTTTGGATATTCCAAATTGCAAGCCATTTGAGATTTTAAATTTGGGCAATTATCAAAAGCAAAAATTCATTGAAAATGGCCATCCGCCAATTGAAAGATATATAAAATTTATTTTGCAACTTTACCGAGCTGAAGCATTAGAAGGATATAAATTTATTCATGGCAAAAAAGGAAAAAATTTAGTTCATATTGGAATGGTGGATAGCATTGTTACTGAAAAAGAGGTGAGAGATGTTTTATCAGAAGCCCAGTCAATTAGAGCTAAATTTTTAGATGTTTTGGGTTGGGATTTTGAGATGGGATTAGATGAATTAGTTGATAGGATTGGTGAGGAATACGGAATAAAAGTTAAATTAGTTCAAATTCCAAAAGAAGCCTTAGAAGTTAAAAGTCCAGCAAAAGAAGAAGTAAAATTTTTTGATTTAAATCATTTAGAAGTGGAACATAAAATTGAAGGGAGAAAGGTTATTGTTAAATTAAAAGATTTTTCAATTGCTAATCCTGAATATCTGCCAGATGATGTTAGAGTAAAAATCAAAAAATTCACTGATTTAATTGATTACTGGGCAGTAGATTTTGATTATAAAAAAGATACTTTTCACAATATGAAACAATCATTCAGAACTAGAAAACACCCAACTTTGGAAACTTCTTTATCTCATATCTATGAAAAACCTGGTGAATATTCAATATTGGTTAAAGTCGTTGACATTTTTGGTAATGACACGAATAAATTGATAGCAATAAACATAAACTGAAAAAAATACTAATATCGATATGGTTGTTTTAAAAAAACTCTGCATAACACTTTGGTTCCCTTTATTACTTTTACTAATAATAATTTTCTTGTTAATGAAATTAACGAATATTCGGGACCAACAAATATTTAATGTAGTTTTAGGAATCACGTTAGGTGTAGTTCTTGGCTTCGTTGCTGATATTACTAAAAGATCTTTAGATGATTTCCAGGAGTGGTATCGCTTAAGAAGAATTGCATTAAAACTTTTAAAAGAAGATACTACAAGGATCTATAGGACAATGTGGTTATATGATAGGCTAATAAAAACCGAAGGTATTCCGGACGAAGTAAAAAAAACAAATACCACCCTTACTTGAAATGAGATATTGGTCAATTTTGAGTAATGATATTAATTTTCTAAGAATAGGAGTCGAAGAACCATTTACAAAAATATTTGAGTTAATGTGGGATTTTGAAAAAATTAATGAGCAAATTATTTTAGCACAAAAAGGAGATAAATTAGCTTATCAATTTGCAATAGCATTTTATAAAGTCGCAATAAAAGAAAAAAAGCATAAGAAATTATTGACCATTTTTATTAATGATCGAGAAATTTCTGATTTAGAAACGCAATGGTTGAGGGGAATTGAAGGATAAGGAAAAAAGTAAATTGAAACATGTTAATTCTAGCTCAAAAAATCAAACAAGCAATTAAAAATTGGCGAGAGAAAAATTATGAAGGCGTAAGCCCAACTACCAAACGACTTTTGGAATTCTGGTTTAAAGAGGAACATCTTTTGGAAGATGGTTCTTTTTTTAATTTTTGGCGATGTCAAAGAGAAGCAATTGAGAGCTTAATTTATATTTATGAAGTATGCAGATTAAAATATACTGCCGATATTTATAGAAGCTTTGGGTTGGGCATCCCAGAAATTAAAGAAGATTTTTGGCCCAAATATTGTTTCAAAATGGCGACTGGTTCGGGGAAAACTTTTGTGATGGCGATGGCTTTAGTTTGGCAATATTTTAATAAAATTTATGAGACAAAAAGTGAGTTGAGATATAGTTCTCATTTTCTTTTGTTAGCTCCAAACTTAATTGTTTTTGATAGATTAAAAAAAGATTTTCAAGACAATAAAATTTTTAAAGATTTTCCTTTTATTCCAAAAGAATGGCAAACAGATTTTGATTTGCAGGTTATATTCCAAAGCGCACCGGAAGAGGCGCATTCAAAAGGAATTTTACATTTAACTAATATTCAACAACTTTATGAGAGAAAAGAAAATGAAAAAGATCAACCTATTGAAGAATTATTGGGACCAAAACCAAAAAGAAAGGAAATTGCTGAATACGAAGTATTACTAAGTCGGCTCCAGAATTACGAAGATTTAATAATAATGAATGACGAAGCCCACCATGTTCATAGCGATGATTTAGAGTGGAATAAAGCAATTGCTAAAATTCATAGTGGTGTTCCAGGTGGACTAGTAATGCAACTTGATTTTTCAGCCACTCCAAAGGATTTAAATGATAGACCATTTCCACACATTATTTACGATTATCCATTAAGAGAAGCAATAAGAGATAAAATTGTAAAACGGCCAAGAATTGGAATTATTGAGGAGGCCCCGGAAATTCCGACCAAAGATTTTGTAAAGAAAAATCAAATTCAAATTGATACAGGAATTGAGAAATTAAGAGAATTCCAAAAAGAATTAGAAGGAACAGATAAAAAACCGATTCTTTTTATTGTTACCGATACAACAGCAAATGCAGATAAGGTTGGAAGATATTTAGAGAGTCGAGGTTTCGAAAATCGAGTTTTAGTCATTCATACAGATACTAAAGGTGTAATTACCAAAAAAGATTTAGAGTTGGCTCGAGAAGCAGCAAGAAAAATAGATCTTCCCGAGAATCCTTACGACATTATTGTGAGTGTGATGATGTTAAAAGAAGGTTGGGATGTTAAAAATGTGTGCGTGATCGTCCCTTTGCGGGCTTTTGTTTCACCGATTTTACCGGAACAAACATTAGGTAGGGGATTAAGACGAATGTTTCCAGATAATAGAGATTTTGAAGAAAGATTGATCGTGATTGATCATCCAAAATTTAGACAATTGTGGGAAGCAGAAATTGAAAAAGGAGAATTAGAAGTAGATATAACCTCAGTAGAGAAAGTTTATGAACCGGCAAATAGAATATTTGTTGATTCGCAAAAATTGAAATATGATATTGAAATTCCTATTTTAGAAGGGGGAGCCAAAAGAACTTTACCGGATATTTCAAAATTAAACATTGAAGATTTACCCAAAAATCAATTTAAATTAGAAGAAATTGAAGCCCCACAAGTAATGTATAAAGAAAAAGATCTATTAGAACAAAAAATTGTGAAAGAGGAGGTATTAAGTTTTGATTATACAGAAATTGCTCAACTTTATCTTTCCTTTATTACTAAAGCCATTCTTTCTAAAATAAGCGCTCCGAAATCTCTTTTTAATGAACTTTATCCAAAAGTGAAAGACTATATTGAGAATTATTTATTTGGAGAAAAAATAGATTTAGAAGACACAGAAACAGTCAGAAAATTAAATCAAATTTTTGTTAGAGAGAAAATTTTAGAAGTTTTTACCAATGTTCTGAATAAATTATGGCGGTTTGAGGAATCACCGGTGAAAATCAAATATTTTAAAATCTCTCAATTACCACTCTTTCATACATCAGAACCAATATACCAAGCGAAAAAATCAGTTTTTAATGCGTTGCCATATTCAAAAAGAAGTGAATTCGAAAGGGAGTTTATGATATATTTAGATAATCAAGAAGAAGTAGATAAATTTACTAAAATTTTTAGCAAGATTCCCTTGCGAATTCCTTATTATGAAGAACATTACTTACGCTATTATGTACCCGATTTTGTAGTGAGTGCCAAAGGGAATTTTTACCTTATTGAAACAAAAGGGATGGAAGAGGCCGAACTTAAGTTAAAGATGAAATACGCTATAGAATGGTGTAAAAGAGTTTCAGAATTAACCAAAAATAAATGGTTTTATTTGAAAGTTTCGAAGAAAGATTTCGAAAAATACAAAAATCAAAAATTTGGAACTCTTGTTAAGTTCTTATTACCAAAAGAAATGTTAGAAATTGAAAAAGTCAAAATAGAACTGAAGCCAGAAGAAGAAATAAGACCTATAGGGTTATTTGAAACAATCAAAAATTGGTTAGTAAGATTGTGGAAGAAAATTTTTCAATAAAAAGGCACGTAAAAATCAAAAGAATTATTATAAAATGGAAAGCAAAAATTTAAGGAATTGATTGAGAAAATAATCTCATTTCTGTCATTTGAGTTGGAAGTGGTTTGAATATCAGCGGAGATCTACTTTTTGAAAAAATTAAATTAGGATTAATAAAAATTAGATTAACTTTTAAAAAATGGCGGTTCATAAAACTAATAATAGTTTAGTAATAATAAAAAATTTTTTAGACGAGATTTCGGGAGGAAAAGAAAGCGCAATAAAAAATAAAATACTTAAGGAATGTCAAAAGATACTAAAAGAAAGTAGTGTTTTTACGCTAGATGATTTTTTGAACAAGGTATATCCAGTACTAGAACTAGCTCTTTGTTGGAGAGCGGCAAAATCTAAATTAAAAGCTACTATTGGGTATAACGAATATTTTGAGCAAAAGAAGAAAAGGTTGATTGATAAAAATTACAATAATTTTATAGGAGCAAAATTTGAGATTTTAGCTTTAGGATTTTTAGCCCTAAATCCTAAAATTGAAATTTTTGAACTAGAATCTCAAAGAAATACTTCTGGTAAAATTGATTTTAAAGGGAAAATTAATGGAAACATCGTTAGTGTGGAATGTAAATATGTGCGAGAAAATAAATTGAGTGAAAAGAAAATTGAAAAGTTGAAAAAAGATGTAGATAAAAAATTTAAAAATCAAAATTCAAAAAAGATTTTAATTTTAGGCTATGAAGGTTTCTATGTAGAAAATCCTTTTGAAGAGTTCAACAGAAATCTAATTTCTTTAAATGAAAAAGCTAATGAGTTAATTTTACAATACGTAAGAAAAGTTGAAGAAAAAATAAATAGCAATATTACAATTGAACTTCAACAAATGCTTTCATTATTTACAAGAAACATAAGTTGGATTAGAACCTTCGCTACGAGGTTGATTTTAGATAAAAACAATTTTATTACAAATTGTTTTGTAAGAAATTTTATTCTTCCAGAACCTTTTTTAAAAATGGCTGGTGAAGAAGAGAAGAGATGCGATTAGTTAATTTCCAAAAAATTAAATTAAAACTTGTTACTAAACTAATTCTTCCGTGCCGAAATCTACAAGGCGCGCAAAAAAGCAAAAGAATTGTTAGAAAAAGCAAAACAAAAAGTTGAGGAATTGATCGAGAAGGGTTAATTTTGGGGAAAAATAAAAAAGTTATGGGAATTGAGAAATAAGATTTTGTATTAAGAAAATTTTTGTTGTTAAAATAAAATATAAAAGGTCGAGAAATTTGGGGGATGAAAACAATCAAAATTATGGATAAAAAGATTCTACCTATGATTTTAGTTGGAATAGTAGTTTTAATTATAGTAGTTGGCCTTTTTGTTTTTGAAGTAAAGCCACCTAAAAAGGAATATCAAGTTCCAGAAAGTAGTGAATATAAAGCACCAGAAAGTTATGAGACACCAAAATTAAAAGAGGGTAATTTTAAAATAATTCCGGGAGTTGGTTTTAAAAAAGAAGCCTGGGCAGAATATAAACTTGAAGGTTATGGAGTGAGTTTAATGGGTGGTAAAGAGACACCAGAGATTTTTAAAGCTTTAGTAAAACTTATTTCTCTTCCAATTGGTGGAAGAGA
>JBDRVL010000027.1:0-8538 GCA_039801845.1 Caldifarciminota bacterium
TAGTTATTCGGTTCGGCAGACATCTGATATGGGATATATAATTGTAGGCGATATTTAAGTATTATTACCCTCATTCTTATATGGAGTGTGTTGATTTAATTAAAACAGATGAGAATGGCAATCTTTTGTGGAAAAAGACCTTTATTGAACGTTCTGGGCACGGTTATTCAGTTCAGCAAACACTTGATGGTGGATATATAATTGCTGGTTGTACTGGTGCCAGGGGAGTTGATATCTATTTAATTAAAACCGATATGAACGGCAATACCCTGTGGGTATCTTCACTTAATCCCATACGAAACTTATCGAAATAGTTCAAAACCCAAATACTAAAATTTCCTCGTTGCTTTAATTTAAAGATAACTTATTTGTGTGTTATGGGCAATTATAAAGAAGAAGCAATTTCTCAAAGAATATTTCTTTGAAGTGATTACCCATCTTAAAAATCTCCATATTATTGACAAAACAAAATTTTTTATTAAAATATAAGGTCAAATAGGAGGAAACATGGCATGCGCAAAGAGGCCAGCAAAGAAAAAGACAACAAAGAAAAAGAAGTAAACTTTTTGGGAGCGGACTTTACATCTGCTCCATCTTCTATGAAGGAGATTGTCAATCTTTTCTCCTATATTTTCCCAAAAGAAGTTTTGAATTTCCCAATTAAAATTAAAAAATATAATCTAACAATAACTTCTCTTTTTATCTATTATTTATATCAAAATATTAAGAAAAAGATTTTATTTATTTCCGAAGATAGTGAAGAAGCCAACACAATTTTCCAAAATCTCATTAACTTTTTATCCGAAGAACATCTCATTATTTATCAAAATGATTTAATTACTATTAAAAATTTAATCAAAAAAGAAGAGAAAGGAGAAAGTTTTATCTTTCTTTTGCCTAAGAAATTTTTGTCAAACCAAATTCCTAAAAACTTAAATGACTTTCTTTTAAAAATTTATAAAGACCAATATCTCTCTTACGAAGGTTTAAAAAATTGGCTTATTGAAAATGGTTATCTTTTAACCGATCTGGTGTTAGAAGAGGGAGAATTTGCTTTTCGAGGCAGTATAATTGATATTTATCCTTCTGATGCTATTTCACCAATAAGAATTGAATTTGAAAATGATAAAATAATTTCGCTAAGATATTTTGATGAAATAACCCAAAAATCAATAAGCGAATTAAAAGAAGTGGAAATAACCGCAATTTTAAATAAGACAAAAAACCTTATTCCTTTAAAAAACTACTTAAAAGATTTTCTTATTATTAGCAATGAAATTGTTGAAGATTTAGAAAGTCATTATTTATTAGATAAAGAAGGAGATATTGATTTTCTAATAACTTTTGCTCCAAATTATTTTGGTGATTTTCGGTTATTAAAAAGAGAGATTATAACCAGTGACCATTTTTATTATTTAATTATGGAAAATTATCCTTCTTTACTTTTCAAAGATCTTCCTAACGAAAAAATAAAATACCTTCCTGGATTTTTATCTGAAGGATTTGTTATTCCCGAATTGAAAATTACTATTTTAACTGAAAAAGAAATTTACGGTTTTACAAAAAGAAGATACAAAAGAAAAAGATTTAAAGGACTACCTATCGATGACTTATTTGGTTTAGTAAAAGATGAATATGTTGTGCATCAAGATTACGGTATTGGAATTTTTAAAGGGATTATGAAAAAAGATTTTGGTTTCGGTCTAAAAGAGTATTTAGTAATTGAATATCAAGATAACGATTTACTTTACTTACCAATTGAAAACTTTAATCTCTTAGAAAGATATATTGGTATTGGTGAAGAAAAACCATCAGTTGACAGATTAGGTTCGCCGGTTTGGCAGAAAACTAAAGAGAAAATTTTAAGGGAGTGCGAGGAATTGGCTTCGGAAATTTTGGAAATCAATGCCAAGAGAAAACTAACTAAAAGAGAACCTTATATTGAAAATGAAGAATGGGAGAGAGAAATAGAATTATCCTTTCCTTATAAAGAAACTTTTGACCAATTAAAAACTCTTTCGGAAATAAAAAGGGACCTTCAAAAAAATTCACCAATGGAAAGGTTGGTGTGTGGTGATACTGGTTTTGGCAAAACAGAAATTGCTTTAAGGACTGCTCTTTTGGTAGTTAGCAATTTTAAACAAGTGGCTTTCTTATGTCCCACAACCTTGTTAGCCGTTCAGCATTACCAAACTTTTAAGGAAAGGCTAAAAAATTTACCAATCCGAATAGAAATGCTATCAAGAATAACTCCCAAGGATAAAGAAAAGGAGATAATTGCTGATTTAAAAAATGGTAAAATTGATATTATTGTTGGCACCCAAAAACTTTTACAAGAAAATATTTTCTTTGCTAATTTAGGACTTCTGATTATTGATGACGAACATAAGTTTGGCGTGAGGGATAAAGAAAGGTTAAAGAAATTAAAACCAGAAATTGATGTCCTCTCTTTAACTGCCACACCAATACCCCGGACTTTTTACTTAGCCCTTTCCGGCTTAAAAAATATTTCGGTAATAAATACTCCACCAGTGGGAAGAAAAGATGTGATTACTAAGGTTATTTCTTGGGATAACGAACTGATTAAAGAAATAATTTTGAATGAATTGAAAAGGGAAGGACAGGTATTCTTTGTCCATAATCAAATAAAAGATTTGGAGAAATATTATGAGAAATTAAAAAACCTATTGCCCGAAGTTAGATTTGGTATCGCCCACGGAAAACTTTCAGAAAAAAAATTGGCAAAAATTTATTATGATTTCCTAAATAAAAAATATGATGTTTTAATATCAACAATAATTTTAGAAAGCGGAATTGATATGCCTAATGTGAACACAATAATTGTTAATAATGCCGAAAGGTTTGGTTTAGCCGACTTGCACCAATTAAGAGGAAGAGTGGGCAGAAGAGAAGTCCAAGGTTATGCCTATTTTATTGTCAATAAATTAGAGAAACTTAATGAGTTAGCAAAGAAAAGATTATCCACTTTGTTAGCCTATTCCCATTTGGGTTCTGGTATGCGGATTGCTTTAAGGGACTTAGAAATTAGAGGCGCCGGTGAATTATTAGGTAAAAGGCAACACGGCAATATCCAAAGAATCGGCCTTGCCTTATATTCCCAACTTTTAAAAGAAACTATCCAAAAATTGAAAAACGAAAAGATTACAAAAGAGCCCTATCTAAAAATTGACTTACCCGCTTATATACCAGAAGATTTTATTAATAATTCTTATCAAAGGATAGCCTTGTATCAAAGACTTTTAAGATTGAATAGTGAGGAAGAACTAAAAGAGTTAATTTTAGAAATAAAAGACCGCTATGGAAATTATCCGAAAATAATGGAAAATTTATTTAAAATAGCCCACATAAGAATTCTTGCATTTAACAAAGGAATTACTAAAATTATTTATGAGAAAGGAATTTTTACTATTGAAAAAGATAATAAGATTATCAAGAAAGAAGGTAAATTAGAAGATTTGATTAAAAATTTAAAAGAATTTAATGACTAAATCTTTCGTAAGATTAAATGAGTCTAATAAAGGAGGGAAATAATATGGCTAGGAAAAAGATGAATGATGAGAAAAAAGTTTTCTTGCAAGAATTAAAAAAAGATGGTGTGGAAGTTCTGGCAGTTTATAATGAACCTTATAATAACTTATGGCAAATTTTTGCTCTTATTCCTGTTGAGAAATGCGAGCCAACCCCTTTTCAAAGAGAAGTTTCCCAAGCCCATCTTTCCCATTTAAAAAATTCTATTGATAAAATTGGCCGATATTTAGACCCAATTATTGTTGTGCGAACAAAAGATGGTAAATATTATACTCCCAATGGCTCCCATCGTTTAGCAGCAATGAAAGAGTTTGGTAAAGAAAAGATTGTGGCGATTATTATTCCTGATGAAAGGGCGATGCATAAAATTTTAGCAATGAATATTGAAAAGGCTCATAATATTAAAGAAAAATCATTAGAAGTAATTAAAATGTATCAAAATTTCTTAGAAACAGAAGCAGAAAAATTAGAAGTTGATTATGCCTTTGAATTTGAAGAACCTTTTTATATTACATTAGGATTAATATACCAAGAGAAAGAGAAATTTGCTGGCGCTTCTTATGTCCCTTTATTAAGAAGAATTGAACAATTTTTAGATAAACCCTTAAAAGATGCCTACCAAGAAAGAAAAAGAAGGGCAAAAAGAATTACTCAAGAAGTAGAACCCCTCATTCAAAATACTATTAGCGAGTTCCATAAAAGAGGGATTAAAATCCCCTTTTTAAAATCAATTATTATCTCCCAAAATAATCCTTATAAAAGAAAGAGAAAAGAGACCTTTGAATTTGATGAAGGAATTGAGCAATTTATCAAAAATCTCTCCCAATATGATGTTTCTAAAGTAAAAGAAGAGGAGCTCTTAGAAGAGATGCCGGAAGAATAATTATTAATGGAAATCTTAGAAAAGGAATTAAAAGGAAGGATAATTCATGATTTCCCCTATCCTTTAAAAAATCGCAAATGTCCCCATGCCTCACTAATCTCCCTAACCCATCCAGGTAGTTGTGTTTATTCTTGTCCAATGTGTTATGCCCGCGCCTATTCCTGGTCAATAACCGATAAAATTATTATCTATAAAAATTTAATTGAAAAATTATCTTCCGAAATAAATAGATTAAATATTGCTTTTCCTTTTTATTTAAGTCAAGTTACTGACCCTTTGCAACCGATTAAAAAAATTAGAGAGTTAACTTTTCAAATTGTCAAACTCTTAATAGGTAAAAAATTAAGTTTCAAAATTGTCACAAAATCAGCTGAGGGAGTAAAAGAGTTGGTAAATAATAATAAGGAATTATTAAACTATCCCTATTGGTTTTTAGAAATGACCATTGAATCAACACCTAAAAAACAGATTATCACAAGTCCTAATGCTTCGCCAATAAAAGAAAGGATTGAAATAATTAAATATTTAACGGAAAGGAATGTTGAAGTTATTGGCCGAACTGACCCAACAATTTTGGGACTTATTGATTGGGATGATTTAGAATGGCTTATTGACAATTTGAAGGAAGCCGGAGTAAGGCATATCATCGCTTCTTCTGGTTATTATAACAAAATATCAATGGAAAATTTGCTTAACCGAATGAAAAATTCAATATTTAGAGAACGAATTAAAAAGGTAATCAATTTTTATCAATACCATCCAAATTCAAAAAAGAAGAGATTTGTTGCTCCTTTAAAAATAAGAATAGATTTTCATACCAAATTTAAGAAACTCTGTGAAGGAAATAATTTAACTTATGCGGTCTGCCAAGAATTACCTAAGGAATTTGATTCTAAGAATCTGCCTTCTTGTGAAGGCTCTAAAAGAAATTTTGTCCATATAAAAATTGATAAAGAATTTATACCAATTAATTGTTGTGGCGATTGCCTGCGCTCCTGTCCCGATTTAAAAAATCCACCTTGTAATCTGCCGATCTTTCAAAAAGAATATCCTTATAAAGAAAAAAGATTATTCCAAAAACTTTATCCTTCTTTAATCTAAATTATTGCAGTTTTATGTCTAACGGCATGACAATTGATATTTACTGCCACTGGTAAAGAAGCAATATGACAAGGAAAGGCTTCAATAAAAACTGCTAAACAAGTTATCCTGCCACCAAAACCTTGAGGACCAATTCCCAAATTATTTATTCTTTCTAATAAATCCTTTTCCATCTCGGCATAAAAGGGATCAGGATGAATAGAACCAATCTCTCTTAATAATGCCTTTTTTGCTAAAAAGGCAGCATATTCAAAGGTTCCACCAATACCAACACCAACCACAATTGGCGGGCAAGGATTGGCTCCGCTCTCTTTTACCCTTTTTATTACATAATCTTTTACACCTTCAACTCCGGCTGCCGGTGTTAACATCTTTACTTCACTCATATTCTCACTACCCCCGCCTTTCGGCATCACCGTAATCTTTATCTTATCACCCTTTCCGATTGAACAATGAATAATTGCCGGTGTATTATCATTAGTATTTTTTCTTCTAAAAGGATCACTAACAACCGATTTTCTTAAATAACCTTCAATATAACCCTTTCTTACTCCTTCATTAATTGCCTCATAAATATTTCCGCCAATAATTTTCACCTCTTCACCGATTTCCAAAAAGACAACTGCTAAACCAGTATCCTGACAAATTGGCACCATCTCATTTTTGGCAATCTCAGCATTTTCCAAAATCTGTCTTAATACCTCCTTTCCTAAAGGTGATTCTTCTTTTTCTATTGCTTCTTTTACTTTGTTTTTTACATCTTCTCCTAATAAACAATTTGCCTCAATACATAATTGAGCAACTTTTTTAGTAATTTCGTTTACTGAGATTTCTCGCATTTAAACTCCTTTTTAAATTAAAGCCGGTTTTAAAACCCAGATTTCTTTCTCTTTTGGTAAATTTTCTTTACTGATTTCTATTTCGGAAATATCTAACATTTTCACATTCTTCTTTTCTACTAAAAAATCTTCTACTTTGGCAATCGGAAAATCTAATACCGGTGTTTTGAAATGCATCGGAATAGTAATTTTTGGTTTTAAAAATTCAACAATCTCACTGGCCTCTTCAGCATCAATGGTGAAATAACCACCAACCGGAATAAAAAGAATATCAATATCGCCAATTTTCTTTTTCTCTTCCTCTTTAAGTTGATGTCCAAGGTCGCCAAGATGTAAAAGTCTTAAACCATCGGCAATTATTAAAAATATTATATTCTTTCCCCTTTCCTTTCCTTTGCTTAAATCATGATAGGTTTCAATACCAATAAATTTAACACCGGAAATTTCTTTTTCAATTGCCCCTCTTACAATCTCTGGATTGCCTTTTATCTCTTTATAATAATTATGGTCATCGTGCTCATGACTAATAGTAACAATGTGTGCCTCTTCCCTTATTGGTTTATAACCAACCGCTCCTCCAAAGGCGCCGGCTTTATAAGGGTCAGTAATAATTTTCACATTATCTTTTGTTGTAATTAAAAAAGAGGCATGACCTAAAAATTTAATCTTCATAATTTCTCTCCTTTTGATTATTGTATCGGAATTACTGAAACCCTTTTCTTATTTTTGTTTACCCATTCAAACTTAACAATTCCATCTCTTAAAGCAAAAAGGGTATCATCCGAAGCAATTCCCACATTTTTACCAGGCAAAAATCTTGTTCCTCTTTGGCGAACAAGGATATTTCCTGCTTTAACAAACTCGCCACCAAATGCCTTTATTCCCAATCTCTGACCTGGTGAATCTCTGCCATTTCTTGATGAACCTTGTCCTTTCTTATGTGCCATAAAACCTCCTTTTTACTTTATAAATTATAATATTAAATTTCAAAAAATCAAATAACCTCTTCTTTGCCGGAATAGTAGTAAAATACCGAATCACCAACTTCTACTCCTAAACTTTTGGCAACAACCGGACATTTTGCCTTTAAAATAAAGAAAACATCCCTTTCTTTATCAACCAAGGATTCGTAATTAGCATGTCCTTTGGCAATAATAATATCTGCCTCTTTATAATTCTTTAAAAATTCCTCACTTAATTTATTGAAATTAACTCCTAAAAAACCTGAACCAGTATCAATAATCTTACCTAATCTATCAAGTTCTGCCTCTTTGGCATCTTTTATCGTAGCATCATTTAAAATTGGCTCTTTTTTCACAACGATAACTAAATTCAAAAAAGAGAGTTCTTCTAAAAGAAGTTTATCAAAATAGATTTCACCAGCATTATCTAAGATATATAAAACCTTATTAGCGCCTTTCAATTTCTCTTTAAAAATTTTATAGTCATCTCTTTTGAAAGAAAGATTTTTAATATGTTTTTCTAAATCAAAATTATCTTGCGGTCCAATATCAATTATATTTCCACAGGCAGCATATTTGATTGCTCCATAAATCCTATCCTTCTCTTTTTCAATCAATATCTTTGCCTCGCTTGCCTTCTTTTTACCAATTTTATTCATCTCTTTTTTCAACTCAAAAAAAGGGTCAGAATTTTTTAGATAATTATAGACTTCTCTAATAATATAAGAGGTAAAAATACTTGGTGGGTCTTCTAATGATAAACTTCCTGCCATCTCCATTGCCAATTTGGTAACATTAATAAAATCTTCTTCCTTTCCTTTAGAATGTAATACTATTCTTTGTGCCTGTCTTATTACACAAGGAATACAATTTGCTTCACTTCTCATATTAAGTCTTTTTTGGCTTTTTTTCTGCTGCCGGAAATAGAACATTATTTAGAATCAGCCGATAACCAGGTGAATTTTTATGTAAAGATAAGTTTGTTGGTGGGTCACCAATCCGATGGGCATAATCTTCCGGATCATGACCGCCTAAACAGGTAATCGTCCCTTTACCATAATTCTTATGAATATACTTTACTTCCTCTGTATTTTTTATCTCACCTAAAATTAAAACATCTTTTTTTAATCTCTCCCTTCTAAAACCAACATTTTGACCAAGAAATTCTTTAACTAAAGAAACATGATTTTGGACAAGCATACAA
>JBDRVL010000028.1:0-8520 GCA_039801845.1 Caldifarciminota bacterium
GACTGAAAGGAAGAGTAGCAAAAGACTTATTAAGGGGTAAAAAAATTACTTTACCAAACCGAATAATTTCTACATCAAATATCGGTTTATCCTGCCATAATTTAGGATAATTTGTTGTCAAAATTTTTACATTGTGACCAAGGTTTTTCAATTCACAGGCTAAATGATAAACATGTTCCGAAATCCCCGAAGGATAAGGATAAAAAGCCGAAGAAACTAAAAGAACTTTCATTTATTTTCCCGTATGACCAAACCCACCTTTATCTCTTTTGCTTTTTTTTAATTCTTTTACTTCCACCCACTCAATTTTCACTACTGGCGAAAAAACTAATTGGGCAATTCTTTCTCCTTTTTTAATTTTAAAATCTCTGTTACTAAAATTAAATAAAATTACCATAACCTCTCCTCGATAATCAGCATCAATTGTCCCAGGACTGTTTAAAATTCCAATTCCATAATTTTTTGCTAAACCACTTCTCGGCCTTACTTGAGCTTCATAACCTTTGGGAATTTCAACAGCAATTCCTGTGCGCACGCTGGTAAAAGATTTCTTTTTAATTATTTTATCTTCGGCAGCATATAAATCCAATCCCGAGGCATCCGGAGTTTGATATTTCGGTAAAGGTAAGCAGTCTATCCTTTTTATTTTTACTTTAATCTTCTTCATTTATAAAATCACCTTGAAAAACAAACCACTGAGTGGGATATTTTATTACCGTTCTTTCTATTTTTTCGGCAATAATTTTTGTTAATTTTTCTACTTCTTTTTCAAAATCTTCGCCATTTTTATAGTTAGTTTTTATTTTTTCATCAATCATTAGATATTTTTTATTATTCTCTTGCAAAACCAAGTAGCCAAAATACAAAGGAATTTTATATTTTTGGGCTAAATAGGCTGAGCCTTTTGGAAAAATTCTTTTCCCTTTACCAAAAGGCAATATCAATCCTTGCCGATTTAATGAACGGTCGGAGAGAATTGCTAAATTGTAGCCATTTTTTAAGGAGTCAATTATTTCCTTTGGAGAATTATAAGGAATGGGTTTTAGACGTCCTTTTTCCCTTAACCAGTTAAACACTTTACTTATACCAAAAGGTAAAACCTCGATTAAACAAGAAAAGTTTAATCCCATTCTTGATAAAGTAATGCCTCCCAATTCCCAGTTACCTAAATGTAAAGTAGCCAAAATTAGTTTTTTTGTTTTGGCATCCCGAAAAAAATCAGCCGATACTCGATTTTCTATTAAAGAGAAAAAATGGCGGTCTTTATAACTTGGTGATTTTAAAAAATCGGCAACGCAGATTGCTAAATTTATAAAAAGTTTTTTAGTCAACTCTTTTGCTTTTTTTTCGCCAATTTCTTTTCCAAAGATATAAAAATAATTATTCATCATCCTTCTTTTTTGATTTTTCATCGATTGAAAACAGCAATAACCAATGATTTTTGCCAAAACCAAACAAACCCAACGGGGTAAAAAAGTTCCCATTAATATTCCTAAATACATTAAGTATTTTTTTAAAAATTGTGTTAAGGACATTTACTCAATAACTACTAATATCCGACCACAATAATCACAATAATAAATCTTTTCGTTTCTTCTTATTTCAATAATTGTTTGAGGCGGAACAGGATTAAAACAAATACTACAGGCATCGTTTTCTATTTTAGCAACCGCAATTCCATTTCTTCTTGTTTTAATTTTTTCATAAATATTATAATAATTAGCCGGTAATAGAGAAACTAATTCTTTTCTTCTCTCTTCTCTCTTTTTTATTTCTTCTTTTATCTTTTCTTCTTCTTTTTTAAGTTCTTCTATCTTTTTTTGAGTATCTTCTTTTATAATTTCAACTTCTTTTTCTTTTCGTTTAATCTCTTGTTCGATATTTTCAATTTTTTCTAAAAGTTCAATCATTTTATCTTCAATTTCCTCTTTTAATTTCTTTTGGGTCTCAATCTCTTTTAGAAAGGCTTTATATTGTTCATTAGTTTTGGCGCTGTATAACTGAACTTGATATTGAGCAATTTTTTCCTCACAAGTTTTTAAATCCACTTCTGCCAGTTTATATTCTTTTTTATAATTGATAATATTTGCTTTATCCCGCTCTAAATTTTTTATCTCCTGTTCTAAATGGAGATTTAAACCTTTGGTTTTTTCCGGAATTTCCTTTGCTTTTTGGTTAAGATAATCTATTTCTTTGTCGATTTGCTGGAGTTCCCATAATAATTTAATTATTTCCGAAACCATCTATAAAAAGAAAAGAAAATGGGCGATACCCGATTTGAACGGGTGACCTCTTGCATGTCAAGCAAGCGCTCTAACCACAGCTGAGCTAATCGCCCATTTTTATTCATTAATTATAATATTAATAAAAATTCTTAAAAAGTCAAATTAATTTTCCTGATTTTCCAAATTTTATTATTTCTAAAGTAAACTCTTGGTACTCGGGGACTTAAACGGGTGATAATTTCGTAAGGAATAGTATTTGCCCAAAAGGCAACATCACTAACAGTAATTTCTTCTTTTCCTTCTTCACCAATCAAAGTTACTGGTTCCCCTATTCTTACATTGGAGAAATTGTTTAAATTAATCATTGTTAAATCCATACAAACAGTTCCAACGATATTTGCTCTTTTTCCTTTTAATAAGACCTCTCCCCGATTGGAAAGTTGGTATGGATAACCATCTCCATAACCACAGGAGATTATGCCAATCAAGGATGGTTTAGAAGTGAAATAAGTACGGCCGTAACTAATGCTTGTATTTTCTTTGAAATATTTTAAACTAACTATTTTTGATTTTAAAGAAATTACTGGTTTAATTAGTTTTTTTAATTTTTCATCTTTAACTCCATTGGGAATAATACCATATACTACCAAGCCAGGTCGCACCATGTCTAAGTAAGAATCACTAATATTTAAAAGACCGCAAGAATTAGCAATGTGGAGAATTTTATTATTTAAATTTAATTTTTTTATTAGTGCTAAAAATTCCTTTAATTGTTTTTTACTAAATAGAATATCACTATCAGCTACTGGAAAATGGGAAAAAATTCCTTCAATTTCTAAAAGATTTTGCCTCTTTATTATCTTCCATATCTTTTCAAATTCTTTTACAAAAAATCCTGTTCTTCCCATTCCGGTATCTATTTCAATATGAATTTTTAATTTTTTATTATTATCCTGAGCATAATTAACCAATTCTTTAAAGAATTCAATATCGCTTACATTGGGAGTTAAATTATATTCAAATAGATAAGGAATTGTTTTATAAGGTATTGGACTAAGGATTAGAATTGGCGTTTTAATTTTTGCTTTTTCTCTCAAAATTATTCCTTCGTCAATACTGGCAACACCTAACATATCAATTCTGTCTTCTAAAAATTGAGCAATCTCACAAGCTCCTAATCCATAGGCATCGGCTTTAATTGCTAAAAGAATTTTTCGGTTTTTTACCATTTTTTTAATAGTTAAAAGATTTGATAAAAGATTGTCTAAATTAATTTCTACCCAAACCCTTTCTTTTTCCATTTTTTAGATTATATCAAAAAGAACATTTTCGTCAAATTGCAAAAAAATGAAAATTAATTATTATAATTAATATGTGGCAAAAAGAAGAAATTAAAAAAATATTTAGAAAAATTGAAGAATATAAAAAAGAGATGATTGAATTACAAAAAGAGTTAACTGAAATACCAGCAATTGGTCCTGAAAGCAATGGTGAAGGAGAGTATGAAAAAGCAAAATTTTTAAAAGAAAGATTATTAAAATGGAGATTTGAAATAAAAGAATATAATGCTATTGATGAACGGGTAAAAAGTAAAATAAGACCCAATCTGTTAACCTTTTATCCTGGTAAAAATAAAAATAGAAAAATTTGGATTATTACTCATTTAGATGTTGTTCCTGCAGGTAACGAAAACCTTTGGGAAACACCTCCTTTTAAAGCAGTAGTTAAAAATGGAAAAATCTATGGTAGAGGGACAGAAGATAATCAACAAGAAATGGTGTCTTCCATTTTTGCTTTAAAAGTAATAAAGGATTTAAATTTAGTTCCTTCTTATTCAGTTTATTTGCTTTTTGTGAGCGATGAAGAAACAGGGAGTAATTACGGAATAAAATATCTTTTAGAAAATTTTAATTTTTTTGATAAAGAAGACATTATTATAATTCCTGATGCCGGTAGTGAAAAGGGAGAAACTATTGAAATTGCTGAAAAAGGAATAATTTGGCTGAAATTTAAAATAAAAGGACAGCAAATCCATGCTTCTGTTCCTCATAAAGGAATAAATGCCCATAAGATAGGTGCTCGTCTAATTACTTATCTTTCAGAAAATTTTGAAAAAAATTTTAACAAAAGGGATACTCTTTTTGAACCTCCTTATACAACTTTTGAACCAACAAAAAAAGAAAATAATATCCCTAATATTAATACTATTCCTGGAGAAGATATTTTTTATTTTGATTGTCGTTATCTTCCCAGTTATAGCTTTTCGGAAATAATTAATTATTTGAAAGACATAATAAATTGGTGGCAAGATACATATAAAGTAAAAATAGATTTAGAAATCATTCACCATGAAGAAGCAGCACCTAAAACCAAAGAAGATGCGGATGTAGTAAAATTTTTAAAAAAGGCAATAAAAGATGTTCTAAATCACAATCCCAAATTAATTGGTATTGGTGGCGGAACCGTGGCAGCAATTTTTCGAAAAAAAGGATTTCAACCGGTTGTCTGGGGGAAAATCTGTGGTGTCGCCCATCAGCCTAATGAATATTCTTTAATTGAAAATATGATTGACTCAACTAAAGTATATGCTTATCTTTTTGGTCTTGACTTTAATGATTTTTAAAGTAATAATATATTATGGATTTAAGAGATTATTTTGATTTAAAAAAAACAAGGTTAGATGATATTCGAGATTATGGTGGGGAGGTAATTATTCTTTTTTTAAAAGAGGGAGTTTCCACCATTGAAGCAGTAGAAGCTTTAAGTTGGGAGATAGCGAAATTTTTACAAAATGAGACAGGTAAAGGTTATTCTCCTTCTAAGGAACCAGGTATGGGTATTGAATGGATTGTTCGTGAACCAGGACACGAAACTTATGGGTTAAAAATTATTGGCGAAACAAAACGAGTAATTGTCAAAAGGGTAGCAATATTAGAAGATGAAACATTTATGAACAGATATGTCCGCTATCTCCACCGATTAGCTGAAAAAGAAGATTAAATAAAAAGAAGGATAATCTCCGTTAGAAAAACAGAAAAAGCAAAAAATAAAAAAAAGTAGGTTAATTCATATTCTAATTTTATTTCTCCTTTTATTATTTTTAAATTATTTTTTTCTTTCAAATCTAATTTTTTTAAATTACCTTCTTCCTTCTTAGTATTTACCGCAATTTTTTTATTTTCCAATTGATATATTCCTGGTTCCTTTGTTTCTGAAAATCTTATCACCCGTGTTCCCTTTTCTAAGGAAGTCTCCTTTAAGAATTTTCCAAAGGGAGTTATAATCTTTATTTGAGGTAAATCAAAATTTAATACTATCGTTTCGCCGATGAAGAAATTATTTTTCTTTTTTATTCCGTAATACTCAACTGTCTTTAAGATTAAAGGAAGAAATAAAATTTTTGTTGGCAAATCAGTAAAATTATCTGAAAAATTACTGGTAAAAATCAATAAGTTATTTAAGGTATCTTCTAAAAGAAAAGGAAATTTATTATTAAAAGATACCAATATTTTTAAATTTTTTGCTTTTAAATTAACCACCCGATAAAATTTTGGTTCTTTTATAATTTTTTCTTTAAAGTCTTGAAAAATAAAATGATTTTCTTCCCATTTGTCAATAGTTAGAAATCCTTCTCCTTCCCAAGTTTCTAAGGTTTCAAAAATTTCTCCAAATTTATTTTCTTTTAAAGTTTTTCCTAAAATTAAAATAACTTTGCCCTCCTTCTTTAAATAATCTGATAATTGCCATTTCAGAAACTGATCAATTTTTGTGGGATTAACTAAAAAAAGTAAAGAATAAGAAGAAAAAGAGATTCTTTTTATTTCTTTTAAAGGTAAATAATTTATTTGATAATCTTCAGCAATTGAGAACAATTTTCTAAAATAAATAATGTCTTCCTCATTTTCGTAAATAACTAAAATTGGAAAATTTTTTTCTTTTTCATAAATGAAATAATAAGTATTATCTCCTTTCAAGTTTTCCTCTTCAATCTCAATTTTACCCGTCACAATATCTTTTTCTGATTTTTTAGGAATTTCCAAATTGAATTCTTTTATTCCGGGAGGAAGATTTAAAAGATTTTTAAAATTGAAATCATCACCGTGAAAAGTAATCGGGATTTCTAATTCCTTTTGAGAATAATTAATCAATTTTATTTGCAAATTAATCTTCTCTTCTCTCGCCGGCAAAAAACGAAGGTCAATAATTCCACAGTTCTCAAAATTTTCTTTTCCTAAATCAATAATTTTTAATAGAAATTTATTTTGGAAATCCTTTAAAAAAGAATAAGAATATTCTTGTAAATCAGTAATCAAATAAACTTCGCCTTCAAAGTTTTTAAGTTCTTCCAGTATCTTTTGGGCATAAGAAATATCGTAAGAAATTTTTAAATTTTTAATTAGCGTATCAGAGACATTAATACTCCTTTCGTTTTCTACAATTTTCTTTTTACTAGTTAATAAAATTGTGACTCGGGAATTTTTATTTAGATTTCTAACGATTTCCTTTAAGATTTCTTTCCCTTTTTCAAAATTATTTTCGTATCCCATACTATAAGAATCATCAAGAATGATAACGACAGATTTTGATTTCTGAGGCAAAATTTTTAGAATGGGTGATCTTTTTTTAGTAAAATAAGGTCGGCTCAAGCTTAAAATTAAAAAGGCAATAAGAAGAGTACGCAAAAGAAGTAGCAGAATCTCTCTTAATCGGTAAAAATGGAACCTTTCTTTTTTTAAATCAGCCAAGAAAAATAAAGAAGAAAAATCAACTCTCTTTAAACGAAAGCGAAAAAGAAAATGTAAGATTAAAGGTAAAGAAATTAATGGTAAAAGATAGAGAAAATTGGGAGCCAAAAAATTCATTTAATTCTTGACCTTTTTTCTAAATAATTAAAAAAAGCATAATCGAAAGGCATATCAGTGAAAATAAGATTATAATCAATATAATGGGCAATGCATTCTCTTTTATAATAAAAAAATAAATTTCTCAAATTCTCCTGATATTCTTTTTTTATTCCCCTTGGGTCTAAAGTTATTTCTTTTTTTGTTTCCAAATCTTTAAAAATTATCGGTTCATTGTAATTTAAGTTTAATTCGTTTGGGTCAAGAATATGGAAGACTAAAACCTCATTTTTCTTATGGCGTAAAATTTTTAATGCCTTTAATACATTATCTTTATTATCAAAAAGATCAGAAAAGATAATTATTAATCCTCGTTTTTTAATTTTTTTCCCGATTTCTGTTAAACTTTTTAAAATATCTGTCTCGCCTTCTGGTTTTATTTTTTCAATTGTTTCTAATATCCGAGAGAGATGAAATTTAGAAAATTGGGGAGGTAGATATTGACAGTCCTTTTTATTAAAAATTGCTATTCCCACACTATCGTGCTGTTTAAACAACAAATAGGCAAAACAGGCTGCTAAAAAAGAAGCATATTCAAATTTACTAATTTCTTTACTTTTATAAGCCATCGAACAAGAATTATCTAAAAGTAAATAAGCTCGAAGATTAGTTTCTTCTTCATATTCTCTAACCCAAAATCTATCAGTTTTGGCAAATATCTTCCAGTCAATTTTTTTAATTTCATCGCCAGGTAAATAGGGACGATAATCGGCAAATTCTATTGCCTGCCCTTTGTAAGGGCTTTTATGAAGGCCAGAAAGAAATCCTTCTACTACCAATTTAGCTTTTAAATCTAATCTTTTTATTTTATGGATTATTTCCGGCAAAAGATATTTCATTTTATTAGATGAGTTAATGTTTTAACTAAATTATCAATATCTTCCTTGGTATTATAAAAATGGGGCGATATTCTTAAATAATCTTCTCTTAGAGAGATTTTGAAACTCTTTTCTAAAATCTTTTGATAAAGAATTTTAGTGCCTTTATCTCTTCTTTTACAAGCGACAATGCCACTTCCTTTATTTCTTTCTAAAATATCAAAATTTAAATCTTTTAATCGGTCAATTAAATAATTAGTTAAAAATAAAAGATAGTTTTGTATATTTTTAATTCCAATTTCATTCAAAAATTTTATATTTTCTTTTAAACCAATAATCCCTAAATAATTTTTTGTTCCCTCTTCTAATTTATCCGCACTTTTTTTCAATCTTTTTTTGGCAAATATTTTATTAAATTCTTTCCATTCGTATCCTAACCAGCCAATAAGCTCTATTTTTAATTTTTTTAAAGTTTCCTTTTTAATATGTAATACGCCAATGCCTTGTGGCAGAAAAATCCATTTACCGCCGCCAAAGACAAGAAAATCAATATCTATCTCTTTTAAATCAATTTCT
>JBDRVL010000029.1:0-8461 GCA_039801845.1 Caldifarciminota bacterium
TATCAATCCGGTAATCACATCCACCGAAGGTCTTTGGGTTGCTAAAATTAAATGAATTCCTACCGCCCTGGACATTTGGGCTAAGCGAGTGATTTTCTGTTCAATTTCTACCGGTGCCCTAAGCATCAAATCTGCTAACTCATCAATAACTACCACGATATAAGGCTTTTTAGGCAAAGAAAGTTCCTGAGCCTTTTGATTAAATCCCTCAATATCGCGGACTCCTAATCGGGCAAACTCGCCATATCTTTCTTCCATAATTAAAATTATTCGGTCTAACTGTTCAATTGCCACTTTGGGATCAATAGTAGTAGGTGAAAGAAGATGGGGAATCGGGTCATAAATTGGCAGTTCTAACTGTTTTGGGTCAATCGTCAAAAATCGGACATCATGATAATCAGAGTGGAAAATAATGGAAGAAATAATACTATTAATACAGACACTCTTCCCTGAACCAGTTGTTCCAGCAATCAAAATATGAGGCATTTCTCTTAAATCAGCAAAATAAGGTTCACCGGTAATTGTCTCGCCTAAAGCAAAAGTTAAGGCACTTAAGGAACTTTGAAATACTTGGGAAGCCAATACTTCTTTTAAATAAACAATTCTTCTTTTTTTATTAGGAATTTCTATTCCTACTGCAGACTTTCCAGGAATCGGAGCAAGAATTCTAATTCTTTCCGCTTTTAAGGAAAGTGCTAAATCATCAGCCAAACTTTCAATTTTTTGAATTTTTATTCCCGGAGCAGGTTGGAATTCAAAACGGGTAATTACTGGTCCAGTAACATAAGAAACAATATTTCCGGTAATATCAAACTCTTTTAATTTATTCAGCAAGATTTCTGCTTCTTCTTTTAACTCTTTTTCATCTTTTCCTTGCTCTTCTTTTGGCGATGTCAAAAGGGATAAAAACTCCTTTTGAAATTCATCTTTTATTAATATTTTTTCTTTCTTTCTCTCCTTTAAAATTTTATCTTCTTTCTCTATCTCCTCAGTCGTAATTTTCTCTGTCTTTTTAATCTCCGGTACCTCTTCTATCTCTCTTTTCTTTGCTTTTTCTTTCTTTATAATAATAAACTTTTTAACATTTTTAGTAATAAATTCTACTAATTTTCTAACTTGGAAAAGGAGAAATTTTAAAAGGGATATAAATTTTTCACCGGTCAAAGCAATTATTAAAATCAAAAAAACCCCAATGATTAAAATATAACTACCGGTTATTCCGAAAAGATTCACCAAAAGATTACAGAGTTCCCAATTTATTCCGGAAAGATAATAATCTATTCTTCCTAAAGTTAAAGTAAAAAATTGAAGAATAATCAAACTAAAAGAAAGAATAAAGATTATAATTTTTATTAATTTATTTTTATATTCTTTTCTCTTGAAAGAAATCGCAAAACCTATAAGAAAAAGGATAAAGATTACCGACCAAGAAAGTAAACCAAAAACTTTTAAAAAGAATTCAGAAAGATAATAACCAATAATTCCACAAAAATTTTTTTCTTTTATATTACCATTAAAAAAATAAAAAGAAAGAATACTCAAAAATAGATATAAACTAAAAAGAAATAATAAAGTAGTTATGAGATAGGGTTTCTTTTCTTTTTTTATTTTTCGATTATTATTTTTCATATCATTGTTCCCGTAAAAATTTGGTAAAAAAAGTTGATAAAAGGTGAAATGATTCTCCAAAGTATAGGGATACCAATCAATGAGCCGAGAAAAATTAAACCAATAAGAATATAAAATCCATAACTTTCTATTTCCATATAACGTTCCCGATACTTATAAGGTAAAATATACATAAAAATTTTTGAACCGTCAAGTGGCGGAATTGGTAAAAGATTAAAAAAAGCTAGAATTAGATTATAAATAACAAAACTTGTGAGAAATAATTTTAAAAAAAGCGAAGTCGGGTTAATCAACCGATAAAGAATACCAAAAACCATTGCTAAGAAAAAATTAGCCGCAGGACCTGCTAAAGATGTCAAAATAACACCCTTTTTCATATCAGAAAAATTATAGGGATTAATTGGAACCGGTTTTGCCCAACCAATACGAAAAAAGAAAAGGGCAATTGTTCCAATCAAATCTAAATGCTTTAAAGGATTCAAAGTTAACCTGCCAGCAAATTTGGCAGTAGGATCGCCAAGTTTGTAAGCCACATAGGCATGCATAAACTCGTGAAAAGAAAGACCAAACAAAATTGCCGGTGCGGAAATGATTAATGTCCTCGCGTCCATTTTATAACCTCTTTTATTTCATCCTCTTTATCTTTCAATTTTCCATCAATCTTTTTTAATTTTAAATGCAACAAAATCTTTGAAAAATCCTTTTCTTTTAAATTTTTAACTACCCCCATCTCAAATAATTTTTTTAATTCCTTACCATCAATTTGAGGCTTAATTTCTTTAATTTTTTCATAAATTTTTATTTTTTTTCTTAAAGAACTCTCCAAGGCATAAAGGATTTTTAAAGTAGAAGAAGAAAATAAAGATAATAATTGATAAATCTCTGAATACCTTTTTGTTTTCAATAATCTTCTTTTTATTTTTTTAAAATAATTCAACTCTTCAATAACTTTTGCTTCTTCTTTTTTTAATATTTTTGCTTCTTTAAAATTCAAAAAATAAAGAAGATAAATAAAAACAAATTCTATAGGTATTTTAAAATTCTTCAATCTTTTTAATTGTTGGATATCTTTATGATAAAGAGATTTGTTAAAAATTTTTTTCAAAACTCCTAATCGCGAAAGAGAAGAAAGCATTTTATCAAATTTCTTTTCTTTTAAGATTAAATTTAATTCGTGGAAAACCCTTTGATAAGAAATAGTAGTAAGATAACTCTCTTTAATTGCTTTTTTTAATAAAACTAATGTTTTCTTCTCAATTTTAAAATTAAATCTTTGGGCAAATCTTATTGCCCGAAAAATTCTTGTTGGGTCATCAATAAAACTTTTTTCATGGAGAATTTTTATCTTTTTTCTTTTTAAATCTTTAATCCCAGAAAAAGGGTCAATTATTTTATCTTCTAACAAATCATAGGCAAAAGCATTTATTGTGAAATCTCTTCTTTTTAAATCAGTAAAAATATCATTTATCGGAATTACTTTTGGCAAGGCACCAGGTCGCTCATAAATTTCGTCTCTTAAATGGGCAATGTCTAAATAATTGGAATTATAAATTATCTTACCTGTTAAAAATTGGGGATGATAAATAAATTTGCCATTTAATCTCTCAGCGAGTATTTTGCCAAATTTTCTCACTTCACCACTAACTGCCAAATCGAAATCTAATACCTTTTTCCCTAAAAAAATATCTCTTAAAGGACCACCAATTAAAAAAATTTTTATATTAAGTTCTTTTGCTAATTTAATTGCTCCCACAATAGCCGGCTGATTTTTAAAATCCAAAAGGCTTCTTCTCTTGTTTATGGTATTTAATTTCACCAAATTGGGTTTCGTATTTCTTAATATTATCTTCCAAAGCGGAAAGTAATAATTTTGCATGAGCAGGTGTTAAAATCACTCGGGTAAAAACTTTTGCTTTGGGCAATCCAGGAAGCATGCGGGCAAAATCAATAATAAATTCGTGCGGCGAATGGGCAATTAAAAAGAAATTACTATAAACCCCTTCTGCCTCTTTTTCGCTAATCTCAATATTTATTTGATGTTTTTCATTTTCTGACATATTTAAATTTTAATAAAAATTAATCATAAAGTCAATTTGAATTGACAAAGTAGTTGTTTTTTATATAATTTATAAATGAGAACGATTTTTGGTATTTTCTTTATTTTTCTAAGTTTCCTCTTTTTCTTTTTGAGTGAAATTATCTATCCTTTTAGTGAATCAATAAATTTTGATATTCTTATTAATACCCAAAAAATATATAATTTAAGAAAAGAAGAAAAGAAATATCGAAAAATTGTTGAAGAGGATAATAAGTTTTTAAAATTAAAAAAGGAAGAATTTTCTTTATTTAAAGAAGAAGGAGAGAATGAAGAATATTATTGCATAATTGACCTATTTTCTCAGATACTTTATTTAAAGAAAGGCGAAAGAACTGTTCGGGAATTTAAAATTTCCGGTGGTTCCGGAAAGATTTTGATAAGTCCTTGGGGCAAGCAATGGCGATTTGTCACTCCCAAAGGGGTTTTAAGGGTTTTACGAAAAATAAAGGAGCCAATCTGGTATAAACCGGATTGGGCTTTTATCGAAGAGAAAAAACCAATTCCACCAAAAGATTCGCCCCTGAGAAGAGTAAAAGGTATGCTTGGCGATTATGCGTTAGATTTAGGTGGTGGAATTCTGCTTCACGGCACACCTTATGAGCATCTTTTAGGACAACCAGTAACCCATGGCTGTATTCGGTTAGATAAAGAAGGAATAAAAATGCTTTATGATTCGCTAAAATTAGGTGCGAAAGTATATATTTACGGAAAATGAAAAAGTTTTTTAATCTCTCCTTAATCCTTTTCACCCTTTCTCTTATTCGTTTTAGTGATAGTGTTATAAAGAAAACAATTTTAACCGAAATTAAAAACAAGGAGAATGAATTGAAAGAATTGAAATCTTTAAAGGATATCTTAGAAAAAGAATTGAAAGAGATAGACCAAAAAATCATCTTGCAAAATCTTAAAAAAGAACTAAAAGAATTAAAAGAATTTTACTTAGAAATAGATAGAAAAAATAATATTGCCTATTTAAAAATTGAAGACAAAATATTAAGAAGAATGAATTTTGATATTTTTTTCCAAAAGGATTTTTCCCTACCAATGGGAATTTTACAGGTGACTGCTAAGCAAGAAACAACTTATTTTGTAATTCCCGATTATTATTATGAGCTCCTTGGTAAGAAAATACCTGAGGAAAAAGAAAGGATAATAAAAAATGGTCTTTCTCCCTATCTCCTTTTTCTCTCAGAAAATTTGATAATTTGCGGTCCTGTTTCGGAAGAAGTGCCAAAAGATTTAATTAGTTTTAATGCCTTAATTTTCTCCTTAGAGGATATAAAAATTATCTTCCATTCTTTAAAAGAAAATAGTAAGGTCTTTTTCTACTAATTATCTAATACCTTTTATTTTTAATTTGTTAAGCAATTCTTGAGAATAGAAAGTATAAGGTGTCAAAGGATGATTAAAAACGATATCTTCTAAAAGGAAAATTGCCCGATTTTCATTCTTTTCTAAAAGGAGGGAAGCCAGATAATACTGGGCTTTAGAACGAAAATAATCATTCTTTGTTTTTAAAGCATCCTCTAAGGCAATTATTGCCGATTGGATTTTGTTTTCTTTTTGATAAATTTCTGCCAATTTGATTAGTGAATAATCTTCATTAATCTTTTTTAAAATATCTATCACCTTTTCTCTTTCTCCAATTGTTAAAAGAATTAACGAATTAAAATAATCTTTCATATCTTTGCCACTACTCAAAAGCAAACCAAATTCCTGAACTTCTTCTTTTAGCGGACTTTTTTCAAAACGAATAAGAAAATTAAAAATGTAAATTAAAGCAGAATCGATAAAACCAAGATAGCCAGATAAGAGTATTTGGTAATAAATTTTTATCTCTCCTTCTGGTAAAAAATTTAAAAATTCCCATCCTTTTTTAAAATTATTTCTCTTTATTAAAGAAAGAAAACTCAAAAAGGGATAGTTTTTATCTTCTATTTCAATCTTATATTTTTCTAACAATTGAGAAATAGAAAAATTGCTCTCTTTTGATATCCCTAATGCTTCTTCTAAATAATTATAACCAGCCTTTAAATTTTTATTGATAATTTCTATCTCTCCTAAAGCCATTAAAATTAAATATTCCTTAGGGTATTTCTTTAAAAGCTCCAAAGAAAACTTTTTAAATTCATCATATTTCTTCTCTTTTATACTTATTTCTTTATATCTTAAATAAAGACTCTCTTTAAAGCCTTCCTTTAAAAGTTTTGTCTGCCAATCGTTGTTTAAAATAAGAAATAATAAAATTAATCCCTTCATTCTTCTAACAATTTATAAAAGTATTCTTTAATCAAAGGATAATATTTTTGAGGAAGGTCTCCTTTTAATATCTTTAAAAGCTCTTCTTGGAGATATTTCTTTCTTTCACCATAATCTTTGGGTAAGGAGATTTTCTCTTTTATCTCATATTCCTTACCTACCTCTGCTTCATATTCTTCTTTCTTTTCTTTCTTTCTTATACTTCTTTCCACATCTAATAGTCGCCGATAAATACCAGCGGTCCTTTCAACCAATTCCCTTTTCACATTTAACTTACTTAAATCCTCTTCCAATTTTTTCATCTCTTCCAAAATTCCTTCCATACTACCTGTCAATCCTGGTTCAGAACCCAAACTTTTTAATGCCTCTTCTAACATTTCTCTTATTGCCCGTAATTTATTCACCATCTCTTGTAATCTCTGTAAATCCATTCCGCTCATTGGCATTGGTATCGGCAAACCGCCCATTTCGGACAACATCTCACCAAGCATTTCACTTGCTTGCTGTAAGGCATTTAAAAAATCCTCTATTCCACCGCCTCCTTTACTTCTTTGGCTTAAAAGATAGATAATATTCAAAATAGTTTTATCAATATTTAATTTCACATTCCCTAAAATATTTTTCGCATAATGGAAATTCTTTTCAGCAATAAATCTACTAGTCTTTTCTAAATCGGAAATACTTTTGATCAATCCCTGGGCTAATTTGGGCGAAATAATTAAAGATTGATTGCTCAAAGAAAGTAAGGAGTCGGAAAGCAGTTTTATACTTTTATTAAGTAAACTTATCTTCTTACCAAAATCTTTCTCCTTCTCTTCATCTTTAATTGGAAAATTTATCAAATCTTTACTTTCTTTACTTAAATCATTTAGTGCCAAGCCAATTTTTAAAAGGTTATTAAATATCTTTTCTTTATTTTTCTCATTTATGTTCTTTTGAAAATTCTTTAAGCGGTCTGCCAAATTTTTTAAATCTTTTCTTAAAGAAGAAGATAATCCTTTTGCCGAAGAGAGATTTTTTCTCTCCATTTCTTTAATAATCTTTTCTGCCCTCTCTTTTAAATCCAATTTTTCTAATAGTTCCTTCAACTCTTTTTGGAATTCTTGATAATCCTTATCTTCAAATTGGTATTCTTTTATTTCTTTTTCTAAATTTGCTAAAGTTTTTTCAATCTCTTTCTCTTGAGAAATTGGCAACTTCTCAATATCCTTTTCAATCTCTTCTTGTAGTCTTGCTGATTCGCTAAACTTCTTTTCCCACTCTTTTAACTTAGCAGAATTTAACAAATTCCTCAAAAGTTTTTCTGCCCTTTCCATCATCTTTTTTAATTCTTCACTACTCAGTTTTAATTGAGAAAGATATTCCTTCCAATTCTTTGATTTTTCTAATTCCTCTCTCAATTTTAATAATCTTTCTTTCAATTCCTTAGGAATTATCTCATCCAATATCCGAAATAGTTCCATAAGTTTACTCAAAGTTGCCTCATCAAATAAAGGATATTCTTCCAATTCTTTTAAAAAATCTTCAACCTCTTTTTTTAACTGAGAGAGCCTATTTATTAACTCTTTATTTTTATCTAAAATATCGCTTAATGCCTTCTTTCCTTCGTAAGAGATTTCTCGCTTTTCTTTAAAAGAGCTTTCTAATTTTTCCATTTCTTTTAATACTTCTTCCATATTTATTTTTTCTTTACCCACTTCGGAATAAACATCTTCAATCCTTTGGGTTGTCTTGGTAAATATCTCTTCAATTGTTGGAAATCTTATTTTATAAATATCGGTTTTTGAAGATTTTGGACCTTTAATAATGTCATTATCATAACAAAGAGCATAATAAAAAACCTCTTTACCGGGTAAAAGGTTTAAATCGGCTAAATCCCACAAAAAATCAATTGTGTCACTTTTCTTATTAACGCTAAATCTTTTAATCAATAAGGTATCATTATCTTTTATCCCATAAATCCTTGCCTCTTTAACTTGAAAATCGTCTAAAAGATAAATTCTTAAAGGAACTTTCATATTTTCCGGAAGGTCAATATCTCTATTAGGGAAAAGAAAGGTAATATAAGGATATTCATCGGCTAAATAGTTTATCCCAATACTTGTTGTTTCGCTATTAAAAATAACCATTAAATTCCTTTCCGCCTCCTCCAACAGCGAGAAAAAACAAGAATCTTGGTTTTCACTAATTATTCTCTTTTCCGTTAATACCTGATTAAAATAGGGTTTTGCTTTTAAAATTACATTCGAACCAAGGATTGCCGAAATCTCTTTTGGAAAAGAATATTCAGTTGGTGAAAGTTGCGTATAAAAAGGAGGGATAATTTTTAAGTGTAATAATGCCAATTCCTTTGTTGGTAAAAAACTGATTTGATACACTGGCGATTTTAAATTTAGAATTTCGAAATAATAAGTTAATTCTTCTTTGGGAACAATTGTCACTTTCACCGAATCTTTTTCTAATTTTAACGCTGTT
>JBDRVL010000030.1:0-8433 GCA_039801845.1 Caldifarciminota bacterium
CGGTGGAGAAATAATTCATAACCTCAAATTTATAAAATTTAAAAGGATTTTTCTCAGCAGATAATAATCTACCATCTACATAATCTTGAAAATTAAGAGAAAAGGAGAAAAATAAATTATCTCCTTTCCGACATTCGCCAACAAAAGTATCAACAGCAAATTTCAACTCCAATTCAAACTCATCAGCCCCAATAAAAATTGGTTTTTCAATCTCATTATCATAAAAAAGATTAGTGGTTGTTTCGTAACGGATAAGTTTCTTAAAAGGATAATCCGAACCCAAAATAAAGGGAAAGGAAAAAATTCCCACACTTTCCAAAATGTTTGATTTACCGGTATTCGGCTCACCAATAAAAATATTTACTCTTTTACAATCCAACTTCAATTCCCTTATTGACTTAAAATTCCTAATTTCCAAATTTTTAATCATAATACTATCTTATCTAAAATATCTTATTTTATCAACAATTATATTATTTTAATAATGTTAATAATCAAATTTTAAAAACTTCGAAAAGACAAATTGAGCGAAATATCAATTTAGATAAATTTTAACTTCAATCGGTATATATTATCTCAATTCTTCAGCAATGATTATTTGGGCATATTTAGGACTCACCTTTGGTAAAATCACTTCCGGTGCCTCTTTTAACAAAGGATAAATCTCTCTTTCTAACTCTTCTAAAATCTCTTTTTTCTTTAAACCAAATTTTTTTCTATAACTTCTCAGGATAGACCTAAGAAATTTACTTTCTTCAAAATTAAGTTGCTTTTGATTTACAAAATTAAGTAAGTTATCAAATCTTCTTTTTATCTCATTACTTTCTTTTCTTTTTAGCCAATCAATTAATTTCTTAAATTCTTTTTTTATTGGGTCGGTTATCAATAATTTATCTTGTTCTCTTTGGTTTGCTTCTATTTTGAATTCTTCTTTAGCTTTAATGATTATATTAAAATAAGAATGATTAAAATCCATTCCTTTTTCATCTGGTTTACATTTTAATAACTCTAATATTTCCCAATCATCCGAACTGATTATTTTCCCACTCTCGTCACACAGTTTTAATCTATAATAATCATCAGCGCGACAAAAAACAATTATTCCTTTCTTTTCAGATAAACGGGCAATATTTACCATTGTCGGCAATCTTTTTGCTTTTTCGTATTCCTCAGGATATTCTTTTATTAATCGTTTATATTCATTTTCAAAATATTTGGCACCAGATTTTTCTTCTATCTCTTCTAATCCTTCCGGTCTTTCGGTATAAATCTCAAATAATTTTTTTCTAATAGTAGGCTCATCTAAACGAATAGTTTTCTCATCGTATCCAAAGTTTTGAATAATTTCGTTTATTCGAGAATTAACCTTATCCTCTATTTTAATTTCTTTTTCCGCGGCAGTTTCCGGGAAAAAATTATAAACATAAATTTCATCATGCTCACTGCCAATTCTATCAATCCTTCCTATTCTTTGAATAATTCTTACCGGATTCCAATGAAGTTCATAATTAATAACTACTTGACCCTCTTGAAGATTTAAACCTTCTGACAATACTTCCGTAGCTACTAATATTTTAATTTCCTCCTCAGGTTTTATTTTTGCTTTGTTAGCTTTTGGGGCAAATCTTTTTATTTTAGTCAAAAACTTTTCGCCCCCGGCAATTTTATCTACTCTATCAAATTTATCTTTTATATTATTATAAATATAATTTACCGTTGATTCGAAAGCACTAAAAATAATTATTTTTTTGCCATTAATTTCTGGTTTTTTAAGAATTCTAATTAATTTTTGTAATTTATCATCCTTTTGAGGAGTAATATTTTCAGTAAGCACTTTCATCTTTCTAAAAATCTCTATGTCTTTTTCTAAATCCTTTTGTAATTTATCTACTTCAAATTTATCAGCATCATAATAGTTTTTACTTTCAATCCATTCAACCTCCTCGTCATTTTCTAACCTTTCGATAAAATCTTCTAACTCATCTAAATCGCCTACCCAAACTTTTTTTTCTTTTTCCAAAATTCTTTTAAATCCGTCATGGATTTTTAAATGATTTTTTATGGTATCCCGAAATGCTGCCACACTACTTTCTATTCGACGATAAAGATTTATTTGAACTAATCTTTGCAAATTCCGCCAAGCCACACTTAATCTTTGTAATTCATCAAGGTCAAACTTTTCGGGGATAGCATAATTTCCAAGATTATAACGGGCATAAGTTAATTCTTTTATCAATTTTTTCAATTCATCATATAAACCCCCAGGATATACTTCATCAATAGAATAATCGATTCGGTATGGTCCTTTTCTCTCAGGAAATACAATTTTCTCATCAGGATAGTATTCTCGAATATCGCTTCTTGTTCGTCTTATGAATATTTGAGCAATCAAATCTTCAATATTTGCCTTACCAGTTTCACAGGCTTCAAAATATTTTTTTAAACTAATTGGAGAAATCCTAAAATTATGGTTAGTTTCATAAGGAGTAAAAAGTTTCAACTGGTGATAAATATCCCAAATACTTAAATTTTGGGGAGTTGCGGAAAGTAGAATCACTTCTTTCCCTTCACAGATTTTAGATAAATCTTTATATCGTTGGGTATCAGGATTACGGAAATGATGGGATTCGTCTATTAACACTACTTTTCTTTTTAGATACTTTTCATTATTAAGAATCGCATCTAATTTACCAGAAGAAAATACCTTTGCTTTTGCTACTCCAAAATCAGCCAATACTTCCTGCCAATATTCAACCAATCTTGGTGGAACAATAACTATTGCTGTCTTTCCTTCTGTTTCTAAGTGGGAAAGCAACGCTGAACCGATATAAGTTTTTCCAATACCGGGCACATCAGCAATAAAAACCCCGTTAAATTTTTTAAGCCGGTGATAGGCATCAATAACCGCATCTTTTTGAAACCGATAAAGTTCGGTTTCAATTTCAATTTCTGGTTCGGGTTCTTTATAACTGAATATCTCGTGTAAAACTCTTAAATAGATTCTGAAAGGTGTAACATTTTTATTAAATGCCCAACTCTCTTCAATTGCTTTTATCGCTAAATCGCTAAATTCACCTTCTCTACTCTGTTGCCATAAATTTTCGAACCATTGGTAAAATTTCTCAAAATTCTCATCTCCGGGAATACAAACATTTAACTCCGTATTTAACTGAAAACCGCTTATTGAAAAATTACTGGAGCCGACGATTACCTCTCCTTTTCCTAAATGTTCTTCTTTATATTCAAAGAGATAAAGTTTTGCGTGTAAGGGTTCTCTATAATAAATTCTTATCTCAATCTTTTTCTCTCTTAATTTCTCTAAAAACCATTTTAAAAATTCAATGTTCTCTTCAGTTGGTTCAATATAACTTAAATCATTCTTTAAACCTTCAGACTCTTCATTCAAAATTTTTTCTCTTTCTTCCTGTGGTAAGTATCTTGTGTTTTCCAAAATATCTTGTAATGCTTCTCTATACTTCTTTTCTAAAAGAATTGCTTCCGCAGTTTGGCGATTTGTTCTTGAGCCTGCCAAAATTTCTAATTTCTCTAAATTATCAATTTCGTTTCTTAATTCTTTAAATCCGCTTAAAAATAAAAATCCAACACAAACTCTTGCCCTCTTTGAAACCGCCAATTTTTCTTTTACTACATCAATTAACTTAATTTTTAAATTATCAATCATTTGATAATTCATACCTTTAAACTTTATTACATTTGACTTATTAAATCTTCCACACTAATCCTTTTTTGCCTGTTTCCTTTTTAATATCTCTTGCTATCTTTTGTAATATTATAAGTCTTTTCAACTTTTCTTCAAAAGGTAATTTTGCCTGCTCTTTATGGAATTTATATTTAGTCTCAAATAATCTCTTTCGGGTAATAAACTTTTTATTTTTTTTCATTTCTTTCTTAACTTTTCGTATTTTTCTATTAGGTTATATTTTTTTAAAATCTCGTTAAGTTTTTTCTTATCTATTTCTGTCTGTTCCAAAAGTCTTTCGATTTTCTCAATATCTTTTTTTCTACCAGTCCTTAAAAGTATGGCTATTAGATATTCAGGAGTTATTACTTTTGTCTTTACTCTTTGGTAATAAAATGTTCTTGCATTTTTTATTGCCTCTTTTTCAAGTTCATCTGCTGGAATAAATTGAACAGGAATACCTTCTATAATAATATGTTCACCTTTCCAGGAGTATCCCTTTTTTTTAAGATAATCAAATATAGGAGAAAGAGAAATTAAAGTTCTTTTTATTTCTTCTTCGGGAAGGATAATAAATAAATCCAGGTCATAGGTAAGAAAAGGCTCAATATAGTAAAGTGCAGCAATCCCGCCTCCAATTGCATAATCTTCAATTAATTTATTTTTTTTGAGCTCATTTATAATTTTTAATGCTTCTCTCATTTATACACTTCTTGCTTTTTCCAATCTTTGTTTTACTAATTCAGCAACTGCCCAATATACCTCTTTTCTTTCTTCTTCGGTCAAACCCAAAGCATCAAAAACAATATCATCAAGTGCTTTTCTATCAGGAAGTGGATTTGGCTCCTGCTCCCGAATGGGTTTATTGGGGTCAAAACCAAGTTCGGCAAAAATATTTTCAATTTTTCTAGTAATAAATTTATTAAAAAGTTTTACGGGAAATTCAATATTTTTTAAAATCATAATAGAATTTATTTCTTCTTTATGTAAAGTCAATAACCCACCGCCTAAATCTTTTCTACCTAATACTTCCATTTGTAAAAATGTAAATGTAGAATTTAAAATCATTCCATATAAATTTTTATTTTTTCTTTCATAAAGTTTCAATCCAAAAAAATTATCACTAAATAACAGCTTTTCATAAACTATGGGCACATAATATCTAATATTTGTAGAATGATTAATAAGAAAATCTGGAAATAAGAAATTTTTATTAATTTTAACTTTAACTTTTTTTGAAGTATTCTTAACAAGAATCTCATTTATTTCTTTTGATGATTTTACATAAGGTACAATCTCTTTACCGCTTGAAAATGAAAAAGAACTAAAAACACTGCCTATTTCTTTTAAAGAATACATCTTCCCAATTCCTTTTTTAAAAATTATCCAATATATTTCAGGTGCTCTTAAGTATTTATTACCCCATTTATTGCCAATATATTTTCCCGTTGTTGAATTTAAGCCAAATTGATAAAGTTCTTTTTGGTTTATAATATGTAATCTATAAATTTCATTTTCCCTTCTTTTTCCTTCCGGAAATTGTTTCAAGTTTTCATTTTTTTCTAATTCAATAAAAATTTGGGCATCTATTATCTCTTCAAAGGGTTTTTTAAAATTAACAAATCTAACTTTGTTTTGTTTTATTTCTTCATCAAAATCTTTTTCTTTGGGCGCTTTCATTAAAGTAATGATTGTATTTATATCTGCTTGTTTAAAACTTCTTTTTGCCATATTATCATAAATTGCAATAATTGGCACTCTCTTTAATAGAACTTCTTGCAACAAACTGCCAAATTTTACATCCAGCCAAGAATTAGAAGAAATATAACAAAAAATACCTTTGGGATTTAACAATTTTAAACCCTTTAAATAAAAATAAACATATAAATTACAATTTTTATCAAACGTCTCAGGAATGGGTGATTTTATAAACTCACCTTTAAAATTATAATTCCAATCCATTTTTGTTTGTTCAATAAGCTTATTTTTATACTCTTCTTTAGAATAGAAACCAAGCAAATCTTCAATTTTTTCTTGTCTTACATAAGGTGGATTGGCGATAACAATATCAAATCCATTTTTCATCTGAAACACTTCCGCAAAAGCCAAGTCCCAAATCATCGGCGGTTCTTTTAGTTTTTTTAGTTCATCATAAAATTTTTCAATATCTACTGATAAAGATAATAAATTTTCTCTTTCCTTTTCTAATTTTTTCTTTAAAGAAGTTTCATCCTTCTTTTCTTTTTCAAATAAATCTTTTTGTATTGTTTTCAATTGATTACTTATTTTTTGAAGTTCATTTTTAATTTCTAATCGAGCATATTCAATAGCATTTAATAATAATTTTTTCTCTAAAATTAAAGCCTCTCTATACTCTTCTGGATTACTCGTTTTATAAACCTGTTCTTTTTTCTGAATTAAATATTTTAAATCATTAGTTGAATAAGAAACTACTCTTTTTACCCTTCGCAAAGGAACTAATTCTTTCCCTATTCTTTGAACCAAGCTATCACCATATCTAATTTTAAAATTTAAGTTTGGTAAAATTGGCTCATTTTGAGCTTCCAAAATTTCCTGCGGAGCATCAACAAATAAATCTAACCATAATCTTAATTTAGCAACTTCTGTCGCCCACCTTTTTATATCATTACCATATATATTTCTTTCAATTATCTTCTTTTTCTCTTCGTATTTGCTTAAATGAGAAATATTTAATTTCTGCCAAAGAATTTCTTTCAACTGATAAAGTATTTGGGTAGCAACTACTAAATAATGTCCTGAACCACAAGCCGGATCTAAAATAAAAATTTTTTCTAACTCCTCCAAAACTTTTTTTGCCTCTTCTGGGGTTAAAACTTTTTCTTCCTCAGATAGAAAAATAAATCTATATAATTTTTCTTTTTCAATATTTGTCTTATTAAAAAGAAATTCAACTAAGGAACGTCTAATCATTAATTCTATCTCAATTTTAGGAGTGTAAAATATCCCTGCTCTTCTTCGTTCCTCAATCTCTTCCACACTAACTAAATATTCATAAATATTACCTAACATTTCAGGATTAATAGCAATTTCAATATCAAGGGGTGTTGATTCTTCAATCGTAAAATTATAACTTTCAAAGAATTCAAAAATATCATCAAAA
Source organism: Caldifarciminota bacterium (assembly GCA_039801845.1). Taxonomy (GTDB): domain Bacteria; phylum Hydrothermota; class Tepidihabitantia; order Tepidihabitantales; family DTDR01; genus DTDR01. The sequence continues at coordinate 6,843 of JBDRVL010000030.1, forward strand.
AGACTATCAGAAATTATCCATCCAATTTTATCCAGTTCGTGTTTCTCAAATAAACCACCATTGAGATAAGGAGCATTTTTTAGAATTTCATTAAAATCTCCCAAATAAGATCTTTCTCTATAACCCCCACTTGGTTGGCATAAGGATTCAAAAAATAAAACTTCTAACCATTTTTTATGAAATTCATTATTTCCCATATAATCATTTTTATAGGCATCCCAAAAATTAGCTAAAAAATTCTTGTCGCCACCAAAGCAACCTCTTTTCTGAACAAAATAAAGAAACATTATTCTATTCAACACCTGATGAATATAATCTCTTAACTTTTCTTTCTTTTCCTGAGATAAAATATCCACCTTTTGTCTAATCAAAGAACTTCTAATTTTTTCAAAAGTTTCAATATATTCTTTATAAAATTTCTCAGATACCGCCTCAACACTAAAGGCTTCTTCAATTTTATTTCTAATATAAGAAAAATTAATTTTCGGTATCTCCAATCCTAATTTCTCTAACTGCTCGCAAGGAGTTCTTAATTTATCACGATTTTCCGGAGTTATCGCAAATCTTTTAAGTCTTATATTACTGCCAATTTTTTCGCCTTTCACAAAATCTAAGTAATTAAAATTATCACAAGCAAAAATAAATAAAGAATTATCAATAATCTCTCTTATCTCCGAAAAGGTAAGAACCCTCCGCTCGTAAACTTTTAATTTTTTATCAGGATTTGGGACTTCTTTTAAGTTGAAGAATATAATTTTAAAATCTAATCTTTCCGCTAAAATTTCAACTTCTTGAATATTATTCTTAATTTCTTCTGGATAGTTAAATAATAATCGACTAAAAGAAGGATTTTGCCAATTCCATTTTTCAATAAATAATTTCTTTAAATCATCTTTTGATTTTATATTGCTTAGATAAAAAACCCTTTTTTCCATTTTTTCAATTATAAATTATTTTTTAAAAATGTCAAGATTTTAATTTAACATTAGAGGCAAATAGACAGAAAGTTATAACTTATAATTAGTTAATCCAATCAATTGTGTTTTTAAACTCTTTTCTCCTACCAGTTTTAATCTTAATTAAGAAAGATACTGATTTTTGAGTATTTCCTAAAATATAAACATAAGGATTTTTAGGTTGATGTATCTTTACCTCTCTTCTCATATAACCTTCTTACACTCTTTAACTATTTCTTAACAGATTTGCCTAAATAATTTAATTCTAATATAAAAGGAATTCTAAAAAGAAATATAAAAGCCTTAAATAATTTGAATGATTATTTTATAATCTAATTTATTTTTTATTAATTTCTTGATTGTTAATTTTAATCATTATACCTTTAAAAACTAAATTAAAGACTAAATTCTATAATATCTCCTATACTGCCCCTTTTTTAATAGGGGGTAAAATCCTCCTGTTCTATTAACATAGGTTTTAGAAAATATATAAAAGGTATATTTATTTAGCCATTAAATAAGAAAATAATAAGACGCTAAACACCTCCTTTTTAAGTTTGTTTTTTCAATACCCTTTTCTTAATTGAATTACCTAAATCTAATACTATTTTTGTCCCATAATACCAATATCCTAA
>JBDRVL010000031.1:0-8172 GCA_039801845.1 Caldifarciminota bacterium
TGCCATTTACTTAATTTTTCCCATTCTTTTATTGGATCCCTTTTATCTAAAAAACAGGCTTTAAATATAAAATTCTCATATTCGCTTAAAGACATTTCCGCATCCATCGCATTGGCAATATCCGGATAAGCAGTACCACACCATTTTATCTCTCTTTTGGCAATTTTTGATAATAATTTAGTATAATAATTTTTCCTTGCTTTCCGATATAAAGCAATTCTTTCTGAAGGTACGTTTGTTAAATATTTCTTATTAAAATCTGTCCAGATTGTTAACCAAGAATTTACTTTTTTGATTTCTAACCAGTCGTGAGGAAAAATAAACTTTAATTGAAATTCTTTTGCTTTTTTATAAAAAATCTCCATTGTTTCTTCAATAATAATTTTTACATAGGGAAAGGCTTCCATATTTAAGACTTCTTCGTAAAAAGCAATTATTAATGGTAAGGAATTATATTTTCCCTCAATTTTTACAATCTCTCCTTTTTTAATATTTAAAGAATAATGACATAGTACTTTTGCTAACTTTTTCACATATTCATTATTCATTTATTCTCCTTTGTTTAAATATTAATAATTAAAATGAATATTTATTTTATTAATGTGTAAAAAAAGTGGAAAACTTAAAAACGGGCGAATTTTTTTACACTTTTTAATCGTATTATTTCTACATATTATTGATTTCATAATGTAAAAAAGAGGAAAACCAATAACTCTTCCACATTTTCCACAGGTTTTCCACATAAGATTAACAAAAAATTAGACATTGTTTATTTTATTAATTATTCGTGTTAGTATTTCGGAAAAACTATTATCATTTTTTCTCAATTCTTCAATCCGACAACAGGCATAAAGCACAGTAGTATGATCTTTTTTTCCAAAATATGAGCCAATTTCTAATAAACTCATATTAAGATAGCGTCGGCATAAATACATCGCCACTTGTCTAGCTAAAGAAATATTTTTATTTCTTTGTGGTGATTTTAAAATCTCTGGCTCAAAATTAAATTCCTTTGCTACTTCTTTAATAATATCTTCTACCTTAATTTCCCTTCTTTTTTGCAATAAATCTTTCAATAAAACCTCAATTTCTTCTAAAGACAATTCCCTTCCTCTTAATTGAGAAGCTAAAATGACCCTTTTTAATGCTCCCTCAAGTTCTCTAATATTTGTTCTTATTCTTTCTGCTAAGAATAATATAATATCTTTTCTTATAGAAAAATTTTCCTCTTCGGCTTTTTTATTAATTATTGCAATCCTTGTTTCTAAATCTGGAGGTTGGATATCACAGACAAGACCTTGATTAAGTCGAGAAATAAGTCTTTCTTCTAATGTTGGAATATCCTTAGGTGGTCTGTCAGAAGTAAAAACTACCTGAACCTGCTTTGATTGTAAGTAATTTAAAGTATGAAAAAGTTCTTCTTGAAGTCTTTCTTTACCGACAAGATAATGAATATCATCAATTAAAAGTAAATCCAGAGAGCGATATTTATTGCGAAATTCAATAATACTATTTTCCTGGATTGCTTGAATTAACTCAAGGAAAAAATTCTCGGCTGACGTATAAAAAATACGATAATATGGATAATGTTTTTTAACATAATTTCCGATAGAACATATAAGATGGGTTTTTCCTAATCCAACACCACCATAAATAAATAATGGATTATAATACTTACCTAATCCATCACAAACTCTCCGGCAAGCAGCAAAGGCAAAACGATTACATTCACCAACCACAAAACTATCAAACGTAAATCTTTCCGGAATTTTTATACCGTAATTTAGGAAGACCTTTTTTTCTTCGGTTTCCGGCTCAAATTTAAACTTTTTAGGAATAACCTCAAATTTAATATCCGAAATTCCTGATTTTTTAGCAGCATCTTTTATTATGTGAAGATAATGTTCACTTATCCATTCTACAAAAAAATGATTTGGCACCTCCAATACAATTGTTTCTTCACCATTCATTTTTGCTTTAATTGGTTCAATCCAGGTACTAAACCCATCCGGAGTTATCCGATCTTTTAAATATTTTAAAATTTCTTCCCAAATACTTTCTACATTAATCATATTCCCTCCCAATTAAATAATTCAAAAATATTTAACCCTTCCACAAAACTGTTAAAAGAATAATATAATTTTAAATGGAGTCAAGAGAATTTTTATTTTATTCGCGAAATAAGATATTTAGAAAGAAAATTTAAAAATGTTCCACGTGGAACATTTTTATTCTGCCTTTGTTTCTTCTTTTTGTTCCTCCTTCTTTTCTTCGCTTGGTGTAACTATCTCTTCTTTTTCCTCCTTTTCTTCTAACAGATCTCTATCATCCTTTTTCTTAACAAGGTTTATATAAACCAACGTTTGTCCTGTTGTCCATATATTAATTCCATAAGAAAGGACAAAAAGGTAGAGCAGATAGAAAGTTAAAGCAAAAAATATAGAAAGAATAGCAATTCCCCAATTACTTGGAATAAAATCTAATCCGGCTTCTGATAAAGAACCAATACCAAGTTTTTCTATTAAGGTGGTCCAAAATTGATAATAAAATCCGGTATTTTCAGGTGGAGAGAGTTTTATAAAATAATGAGCAAGGGAAAAGGCTTCATTAATTTTATTAGGTATTAAAATAGATAAAACTGTTTTACCAATGTTTACTGATATAAAAGTGGCGTACCCAAAGATAATGAAACCAAGAAAAGATATAAATTTTAAAATAACTGAATACCAGATTAAGCGAGCCGGTTGTTCGTTTACGCAAGAAAAAACTTCAAATAAAGTATCAAAAGTATCGGAAGAAGTACAGCCAACAATAATAGGGGAGAGTATCAGAGAAAATAAAAAGATTATAAGAAGATATAAAATAAAGATAGAGGCACAAAAAGCTGGTATACTCATAATTCCTACAAATATTTCACCAAAATAAGGTATTTTCCCTATTAAGGCTAAGATAATCCCTGCAATAATGATTAAAATTATAAAAGCAATTAGGAAAAGGGGCGAAAGGAAATAGGATTTAAAATTTTTAAAGGCAAATTTTAGACTTTCTTTGATTTCAAAAAACTCATCTCCTTTTAGTTGTTCGAAAGTTATTTTAGTAATAGCATTTTGGGCAATAAAGAAAATAATTATAAAGCCAATAATCCCAACACTCCAAAGAACATATGAGTAATAAGGTAAATTATCCGTTAGAAAAGGAGAAAATCTAAATGTAAGCCAGATTTCGGTAAAAGAATAACCGGCGGAAATAAAAGCCAAATAAGAGAAAAGGTTATAAAAAAGAAAAGCAATAAAAAGGGATACAGTCATTATTACCAATTTTTTTAAAGAAAAAGCAAGACGAAGGCTTCTAAAAATATCTTTATAGTTATAATGTAGTTTCATTCTTCCTCCTTTTTAAAAGTATCTAAAAATTTTAACAATCAAGTAAAATAAAAAAATTGCTAAAATAATTAAAATATACCAAAGATATCTTAATGGTAGAAAATAATTCTTTTCTTTAAAAAATTTTCTTTTAAAAAGCATAATAAATATAATAATAAGTTTTAAAGAAATGTCAAGAAAAGAAAAGGCTAATAAATTTCCTTGACAAACTTTAATATTTCTTTTTGTTCATTTTCCAAAAAGGAAATGTTTTTATAATTTGACAAAAGATAAAAAATTAATATAATTTATTGATGATGTTAAATTTTTTTAAAATAAAAGGAGGAAGCGATGAAGAAAATTTTTATTTCATTATTTATTGTTATATCTTTTATTTTTTGTCAATATAGTTTTTATCCGACAGATGGTCTTTTTTTAATGAAAGATGCGGAAATTAGAGAAAGCGGAAAGTTGCGGTTAGGGACATATTTTTTGTATTATCCAAAAGAAAAAGAGCATTATTTAGATATACCTCCAACCATTGCCTATTCCTTATCTTCTTTCTTAGAAATTGGTGGTTATTATGGTTGGACATTTTATTTTAATTCTAAAGAGACAAGTTTTAATCGTTCTTCTTATGACGGAATTCTTTCCGGTAAGGTTTCTATTCCTTTTTTACCTGTTTTAAAGGTTGGTGCCTTTTTTTTCTACCCATTAAAGGTTCGGGATTCAATATGGAATTTAGTGCCAATTATTCCCTTTTCTGAAAAGAAATTGGCTTATTCTTTTCTACTTAAATTAAAATTCTCTGATTTACTCCCTTCTCTTCCTTCTATTTTGGTGGAAAATGGTTATTTTAAATATCAAGATACTAACTACCGAACCCTGGGATTAGGTCTTCTTATTTCGGCAAAAAGGCTATCGGTTTTTGGTGAGTTATTTATTGAAGGTAAAAAAGAAGAGAAAATATTTGACTTTAATAAAAATCGAGTAAGATTGACACCAGGATTTAATATTGCTTTAGGAGATATTTTTAATCTTGGTTTTAGTGTTAGTAAACGATTAAACGATTTAGCTGAAATACCGGATTGGCAATATAATTTTTCTTTATCTTTCTCTTCCTATTTTTTAAGAAAGCCGCCTAAGAAGAAAGGGTTTATTACTGGTCGGGTATTAGATTTTGAAACGAAATTACCTCTTTTAGCAAAATTGACAATTGAAAATGTGAAAGAAGTATATTCCGATTCTATCACCGGTATTTACAATTTTAGTAAAATTCCTGAAGGACAGCATGTAATATATGTTGAGAAAGATGGTTATTATCGAGAAGCGATTCCGGTAATAGTTGAAGGTGAGAAGACGAATACGGTTGATATATATTTAAAACCAATTTTACAATACGGCACAATTGCTGGTAGGGTATATGATAAAGAGACCAATCAACCACTTTTAGCAAAAGTGATATTAAAAGAAAAGGGAACCGAAGTTTTATCCGACTCCCTTACTGGCGGATTCAGAATTGATAATATTGAAGTTGGTATTTATACAGTAGAAGTTGTAAAAGAAAATTATTTTCCTTATACTCATATCACTGAGGTGAAAGCAAAAGAAGTTAGGAATTTGGAGATCCCTTTGGCTAAAAAAGGTGCCTTGGGAATTGTTACTGGACAAGTTCTTGATTATAAAGATAGAAAGCCACTAAAAGCAGAAGTAGAAATAAAAGAAGCAAATATAAAAATCACAATAGATACCCTCACGGGAATTTACAAATTAGAATTGCCGGTAGGCACATATACGGCAATTGTGACAAGCGAAGGTTATGTCTCCCAAACAGCACCAATTATTGTTGAAAAGGATAAGGTGCAGGAAAAAAATTTTTATTTGGTGAAAAAAGGGATGGTAATAACTCTCCGGGGGATATATTTTGAATTTAATAAAGCTACTATTAAACCTGAATCTTATCCAATATTAGATTCAGCTGCTCAGATTTTAAAAGACAATCCCAAAATCAAAGTAGAAATCCAAGGTCATACCGATAATGTGGGGAGTGCCGAGTATAATAAAAAACTTTCTTTAAGAAGGGCACAGGCAGTGGTTAATTATTTTGTTCAAAAACATGGAATTGATATCAAAAGATTAAGAGCAGTAGGATACGGCGAAGAAAAACCGATTGCTGATAATGCTACCGAAGAGGGAAGGGCATTAAATAGAAGAGTAGAGTTTGTAATTATAGAAGAGGAGTAATCATTATTATTTCAATCTTTCTTTATCTTTTTTCTTTAAAAGCAATTATTAATAATTTAACTTATGAATGGCCGATATTTTCTTGTTTTTTACTTCCTAAGGAAACGCTTGCCATCAAGGTGATTTCTCAAAAACCAATTGGTTATTTTTATGAAGAGGGTGAAATAATAGAAAAGGTAAGTAAAGACAGCATTAAAGAATTTTACTATATCTTTAATACGCAAAATTCTTATACAAAATTGGTTATCACTGATGGCGAAAAGGAAATAAAAATAAATTTTATTTCCCTAATTCCTTATAATAAAGAAAAAAGAATCGGCGAGTTTTATGTTGGCAGATATCCAAAAGAAAGTCCCCATCCCAATCTAAAAAAGATTAAGGGATTTATAAAAGTCTCAAAAGAATTAAAAGAATTATATCTTTCACCTGATTATCAATTAAAAGACTTTTTAACCCATAAAAATCCTTATATTTATTTAAGAGAAGAACTTATTTACAAACTCCAGCTTTTTACTGATTACTTAAAAAGTAAGGGGACAAAAGCTTCCAAATTCAGAATCTATTCGGCCTTTCGCACGCCTGCGCAAAATTATAGTGGTGGTGGCGGAAGAAATAGTTGTCATATTTATGGCGGTGCCTGTGATATTGGTTTAGATATAAATGGAGATGGCAAAGTTGATTTAAAAGAAAAGAAACTTCTTTATAATTATGCTTTGGAATTCGAAGAAAAATTAAGCAAAGAAAATCCAAAATTAATCGGAGGTTTAGGTTATTATCGGAGAAAGCCTTTTATCCACTTAGATGTTCGGGGAGAAAAAGAAAGGTGGTTTCGGTAATTAGTTAGAAGGAGGTAAAAATGAGAAATTTTATTTTTCTTTTATTGCCTTTATTTATTTTTAGTTATTATGATTTTTCATTAAGGAAAGATGCTTCTCTTTTAGAACTTTTAGAAGATTCTTATACCGACTACTATTTTAATCCGACAATTCTTACAGAATTGAAAGAAAGGTTTATTAGTTTTGGAATTTATGGTATTAATGAAAAAGCCCAATTTGCCTATTTAAACCTTTTGAACCCTAATAAACTTCTTCCTTATGCTTTAACTTTCACCAATTTTGAAACTGAATTTTCTTGTGAAAGAAGCATTACTTTCCTTTTGGCAAGAAAAAGAAAGGATTATTCTTATGGTTTTAAATTCCAAATTGGTGAAATAAGAAATTTTTATGAGGAACTTTTAAATTATGAAAAAAGCGAATTTAATTTAGAAAGGGAAGGACCGATTGGTGATTCAAGTAGCGAATATTTTTATTTTGAGGATAATTATTCTTTAGAAAAAAGAGATTTACAACAATTTAGTTATTACCAAAATAAAAACAATCTTCTCTTATTCCCATTTGCTTTTTATCTTAAATTTAAAACTTTGGATGTTGGTCTTGATTTCAAAAGTTCTCTTGAAAGAAGGATATTTAAAGAAGAAAGGGAAGAAAAGAAATTAGAAATTGAAGAAGAATATGGATACCAAAAAGAAGGCGACACTCTTTTAAGGGAGTTAGAAGAATATTTAAGCAGCGATGTAGAATTTGATAATTATCGGACTGAGAGGATTGATACCTTAAATATTTGGAATAAAGATATTTCCTTATTTTTAAGAAAAAAAATTAAGGGAATAAAAGAAAAGAAGATATTTTTTAGCCGTTTAGGTTATTCTTTTGAAATTACGAAAGGAAATACTTATGAAAAAAGTTTTGATAGCACCTATAATCTTTTTTTAGAATGGGAAAGGTATTACGAAAATGGTTATTGGGATTGCGATTCTTCTTTTTATGAAGAAGGGAAAGGGATTAAAAAGGAAAGAAAGAGAATGCTTAATGGAAAAAGAGAGAATTTCTATCAAGAAGGCGGTTTTGGTTTCAATTATTATTTCTCTCTTTTAAAAATTGATAATTCAATATTTTTCGGAATAAAAGAGGGAATTAATTTAGTGAAAAAAGAAAAAGAATGGGAGAAGGAAGGAAAAGTTTATTTTTATTTGGGAAATAATTTTGAGAGAGGAAAATTCTCTTTCTTTCCAATATTTATTCCTTACTTGACGATAGAAGAAAATAAAAATGGAGATAAAAATAAAATAAAAATAATTTATAATTATAAAATTTTCTTTGATTTAAAATTCAATATTTTTGATTTCCTAACAAGCCGGTTCAGTTATTTATTACCTAGTGAAAAAGATGCTGCTAAGAGATGGGTTTTGAGTTTTTATCTTAATTATTAATGGGATAAGGCATAAAGAAAGATATTAATCCCCATTCTTATCGCCTCTTCTCTTTTTTCCGGTGGGTCATTATATCTATCTGTCCAGCCATCGCTAATATTAGTATTCCAAGTATAAAATAGAACCAGTCTTTTTTCGTGAAAAATTCCGAAAGCCTTTGGTGGTCCTTCATAATGCTCATGGATTTTAGGTAGTTTATTAAAAGAGTAAAAGATATGAAAAATGGGAAAGTTAATAGGAATTTCCACGAGTTCTTTATCAGGAAATACTTTTTTTATTTCTCTTCGGAAAGCGGTA
>JBDRVL010000032.1:0-8037 GCA_039801845.1 Caldifarciminota bacterium
GATTAATAGATAGGGTTATATTTTATGCTATCCTTTTTATTGGTTTATTAATAGTTTTAGGATACTTAAAAATAAACATTACCGGTTTAATTGCTGGTGCTGGAATTATTGGTTTAACTATCAGTTGGGCATTAAGCGATATTATGAGAAACATTATTGCTGGTTTACTTTTATTAATTATGCGACCTTTTAAAATTGGTGATAAAATAGAAATTCAGGGTTTAGTGGGAATTGTTAGAAGTATTAATTTGCGATACACTTTGATTGAAAAAGATAACGGCGAAAAGATTTTAATTCCCAATGTAAACACCTTAACCAATCCAGTAATTATAAAAGAAACCAAAGACAAATTGTAATTGGTTAAGACATCGTTACCAGCATAAGGTAACAATAATCAGGCCGGAAAATTAGCAAAATTTTCATTTAAATGAGTTAATCCTAAAGATTTGAGTTTTTCTAAGCCAAAATGTGGTCTTTTGGTATTATAATATATCTGCCATTTCTGTGCTTCTTTTAGAATTGTCAGTTTTGTGTGACCTTTCTAACTTTGCTTGGTATTCTTTTGGGCGCCTTTCCTAATTGCGTTCTTCTATTGTCTTACCCCTTAAATCTTTTTGGGACGCATTATTTATCTTCTACCTTAATACCATTATTAACTTGGTAACCATGTCTTAACACATTTACTCTCAATTTAATTGACTTTAAAAAATAATTTAAATATAATAATTAAAATAAGCGGGTATAGTGTAATGGTAGCACGAAGCCTTCCCAAGGCTTTAGTGGGGGTTCGAATCCCCTTACCCGCTTAAGAATTTATGAGAAAATTAAGTGTATTTTTTTTAGTTTTTTTACAAAGTTTAGCCATTAAAATTTATTTTGACTATGATAATTGGGAAGTAAGATTTATAAGAGAACCCTGGGATACCTTAAAAATACAAGATTTAAATTATCAGATAAAAAGTTATTTACGTTCATTGATTTATGATGATGAGAAAACCTTAGATGAATTTTTATTTTTAAATCCGCGAATTGAAAGAAGATTTAATCATTTATCTCTAAATTATCAGGAAGAAAAAAGAAATTTCCTTTCTGATGGCAGCCAAATAATTGAATACTCCCTATCTCTCAAACCACATATTTTGACGATAATTGCTAAGAAAACCGGCGAAGGGATTTTGATTGGTGAACTTGCCTGTCCATTATGTAAAAGACCTTGGCCAAAAGATTTACCCGTTCCGGAAGGTATAAAACTTATTCCTTATGAAGAACCGAATATTATAAAAGAAAATTATACCGGAATAATTATTGATTGTCGTCATCTATCTTTAAAACCAGCACTTTTCCCAAAAATTTATAATGAGGATTTAAAAGAAATCTATTCTCTTAATTTTTGTGATTCCTTAAGTTTGATAGATAATGGACTTGTTTCGTATGTTAAAACCTTAGATGAGGCATATCGCCATAAAAAAGTCGGCTCTTTTCCCCTATATATCTCGGCATTAAAAATCATTGGGAAAAATAAATGTGATATTGTTATTTCTAATAAGGATGCTTTAACTCTTCATAGTTCTTTAAACAACCTTAAATTATTAGAAAAAGGTCGGGTAATAATAGTGTACAAAGATGCCAATATCTTTGAAAAGTAATATTATTTATGGTCCAGTAAAGAGTAAAAGACTTGGTCGTTCATTAGGAATTAATATTTTATCAACTACCGAGAAGATTTGTAGTTTTAATTGTATCTATTGTCAATACGGATTAACAAAAAATAGCAAAGGTTCTTTTATTTCGGTTGAAGAAGTAGAGGAAGCTTTGCATAATTTTTTTACTAATCCGGTAAGAATTGATTATTTAACATTTTCTGGAAATGGTGAGCCAACTTTGCATCCGGAATTTGATAAAATTGTTAAAAAGGTAAAAAATATAAGAGATAAATATGCTCCTTCTATACCAATTGCTTTACTTTCTAATTCTTCTACTATCAACAATCTTTCTTACGAAACCTTAGAAAAAATTGATGTGAAAATTTTTAAGTTAGATTGTGGTAATGAGGAATTATTTTTAAAGATTAATCGACCAATAATAAATATTAGTTTAAAAGAAATTGTCTATGGCTTAAAAAGGGTTTCTCAAAAATTTCCGATAACTATTCAAACAATCTTTATTTCTTTTTTTGATGAAAATAATTATGAGAAAGAGGCATTAAAAGATTATCTTTTAAGGATAAAAGAGATAAAGCCAGCCTTTATTCAAATCTATTCTTGCGATCGGCCGGTAGCCCAGAATAATGTTAATTTAATAAGCGACGAAAAATTAAAAGAATTAGAAGAAATAATTAGTAAAAAAACAAAAAATTTAGTAAGGGCTTATTTAAATGTACCTTTAGAAGTTAGATTTAATATAAAATGATTATAATTCATAGTTTATTAGAAATTTTTGTTTTAATCTTTGGAATTTTCTATCTCCAATTGGCAATTAAAAAATCAGGGATCTGGACATATCCTTTTAAAAGGTATCGGCAATATTCCTATTTATTATTTATCCTTCCTTTAATCGGTTTTATCTTCGGCAAACTTGCCAAAAATATTAAAAGGATACCAGGTCATTTTATTTTAGGAATTATTATTTTAATCCTTTTTCTTTTGAATTTAATTTGGGAAGAAAGGAATTACCAAAAGAGATTATTGCCCTCTCAGACATTTCAACCTTATTTAGCTTTATTAGCTTTATCTCTAATTATTGCTCAAATCTTTTTGGCAATATTTTCTTGATGAAACTTTTTCTTTATGCTGACGAAAAGATAAAAAATTTTCTGCCCTTAACTTATTTAAGAAGTTTTTCTTCTTTGAGGCTTGGTTTTTTTAAGATTAAAGATTACTTTAAATTTTTATATCCCAATTGGGAAATTATTGAGATTGACAAATTGCCAAAAAATTTAGAAAAAGGATTTTATTTTCTTTTAAGATTTTTACCAAAAGAAAAAATCAGAGGTTGGGAGGGTAATTTTATATTCAAATATCAAAATCAAATCGTTGGTTTTTATATTAAAGATGAAAAAGAAAAAAAAGAAATAAATGTTGATGGTTTTTTATTAGATAATTTATGGGATTTGATCAGATGTCAAAAAGAGTTTCCTTTTATTTGGCAACCTCCTTTTAAGAATAATAAATTTATTTATGAAATTCCTTTTAAAGTTTATGGTAAGAAAGATTTAGTTTTTTTAAGTAAAAAAGCAAAAATTTTTGGTGAGTTGATTTTAACTACCGAAAAAGGTCCAATAGTAATTGAAGATGATGTTATTTTGAAAGGTTTTAATTATATTGAAGGACCTTGTTATCTTGATAAAAAGACAATTGTTGATAATTGTAAAATTCGTCCTTTTACTACTGTTGGATATAATTGTCGTATTAGCGGCGAAATAGAAGCGAGTGTTCTTTTAGACTTTGTGAATAAACATCACGAAGGTTTTATTGGTCATTCTTATATTGGTAGTTGGGTAAATTTGGGTGCTTACACAACAAATTCCGATTTAAAAAATAATTATTCTTCAGTGAAAATAAAGATAAGAAATAAAGTATATGATACCGAGATGTTAAAATTTGGTTGTGTTATCGGTGACCACACAAAAACAGCAATTGGAACATTAATTCCAACGGGTGCAATTTTTGGAATTTGTGTAAATATTAAAAAGGGTGGTCCCTGTGAAAAATTTTATCCTTCCTTTTATTGGGATAAAAATAAAAAATGGAAATTTGATAAGTTAATAGCAACAATTGAAAAGGTTATGGCAAGAAGGGAAGAGAAATTAAATAAGGAATATAAAAAATTATTAAAAAAGATTTATGAAAAGAGAAGAGCAATCTGAGATTTCTTTGGGAATAGATATTGGCGGTACCAATATTAAAATTGGTTTCGTTAGAAATAATAAGGTTATCAAAAAAAGATATTTTAAGACTGAAAAGAATTTTGATAATCAAAGATTTAGTAATTATTTAGTTAAAATTATTGAAGATTTTATAAAAGATTGTAAAATAGATAAAATTGGTATCGGTATTGCCGGTTATGTTCTTTATGAAAAGGGGATATTAAAATTCTCTCCCAATTTACCGAGATTAAGAAATTTTCCTTTAAAAAGGATTATTGAAAAACATTTTCAAGTTAAGACTGCTGTGTTAAATGATGCTGATGCGATGGCAATTGGTGAATATCTTTATCATAATAAAAGATATAAAAATTTAATAACAATAACTTTAGGAACAGGCGTTGGTAGCGGTATTATTGTAAATGATAAATTACTTTACAATAGCGAGTTTGGTCATACGATATTAATTCCTAATGGTTATTTATGTACTTGTGACAAAAGGGGATGTGTGGAAAGTTATTTAGGAAGTTATGGGATGTTAAGGATAGCAAAAGATTTTTATAAGAAAGAAACAGAAGATTTGACACCAAAAAAAATTTATGAGATGGCAAAGAAAAAAGATAAAAGGGCATTAAAAACAATTGAGAAATATTCTTATTATTTGGCGATTGCTTTAAGTAATTTAACCAACATATTTAATCCGGAAATAATTATATTAAATGGTGGAATAAGTAATATGGGAAATTTATTATTAAAATTTGTAAAACCAATATTAAAAGAGAATGTTTTTTACCTACCAAAAATAAAGATTTCCAATTTGAAAACCTTGGCAGGAATTATTGGAGCAATTAATTTTCCTGCTTTTAAAAAATAAAAGGAGGTTGAGATGTTTTGTCGAAATTGTGGAAAGGAGTTGTCTAAAGAGGCTGAATTTTGTATTCACTGCGGAGTTAAAGCTTATAAAGGAAATAAATTTTGTAATATCTGCGGAGCAGAAACTTATCCGGAAGCCGAAATCTGTGTTAAATGTGGAGCAAGATTAAAAAAAATCGGAGAAGAAGTTTCGGATAAATCAAGGTTGGCTGCCTCTTTATTTGCCTTCTTTTTAGGCCATTTAGGTATCCATCGTTTTTATATCGGAAAGATTGGCACTGGATTGGTAATGCTTATTTTAGGAATTATTGGATGGTCTACTGTTTGGTTTTTTGGAGTTGGTTTATTATTTATAATACCGGTAGAAATTTGGGCTTTGATTGACTTTATACTTATTATTGCCGGAAATATGAAAGATAAGGAAGGTAAAATTATTAAAAACTGGTGAATAAGTTTTATTATTTCTAAATATTTTTTAAGATGATTAAACTAAATAATTAAAAAAATTAATAAATAAAATTTAGAAAATTTGGCGGAGGTGGGTAGGAATCGAACCTACCACAAGCCTTTTGGGCTTGCGAGCGGGTTTGAAGCCCGTCAGGCACACCAGCACCCATCCACCTCCAATAAAAAAGTATATTAAAATCCTATTAAAAATCAATCTTTTATAAAACTTGACAATCTTAAAGAATATTATTATAATTATTTATGCCAAAAACATTAATTATTTTTCCTACTTATAATGAAGCAGAGAATATTAAAGATATTATTAATAGGGTATTAGACATTTCGCCCAATATTGATGTTTTGGTAATAGATGATAATTCACCGGATAAAACCTATGAAATTGTAGAAAATATGGCAAAGGAAAATAAAAGAATAAATTTGATAAAAAGAGAGAAAAAATTAGGCTTAGGCACTGCTTATGTTTTAGGATTCAAATATGCCATTGAGAAGGGTTATGATTACTGCTTTGAAATGGATGCTGATTTTTCCCATAGTCCTAACGATATTCCAAGATTTTTAGTACTAATGGATGAATATGATTTGGTTATCGGTTCTCGTTATATTTCCGGAATTTCGGTAGTTAATTGGCCATTAAAAAGACTGTTGTTAAGTTATTTTGCTAATATTTATGCCCGAATTTTTACCGGCTGTCCAATAAAAGACCTAACCAGTGGTTTTAAATGTTATAAAGTTTCGGCATTAAAGAAGATTGAGTTGGATAAGTTAAAGATGGATGGCTACGCCTTTCAGATTGAGATTCATTGGCACTTTTGGCGAAATAATTTTAAGATAAAAGAGATTCCGATTATCTTTGTTGAGAGACGTTCGGGTGAGAGCAAGATGTCAAAAAGAATTATCTGGCAGGCTTTTATCTTTGTTCTGAAACTCTTCTTCCGTCGCCTTTTCAATCTTTAAAATTTCGTATCGCTCATTATTAAATTCCACAATCTCGCCAACTTTTTTATTAAGAAATTTTTCACCAAAAGGAGCACAATAAGAAATAATATGTTCTCTCCCTTTTAAATCAAGAAAACGGATATCAAAGGGACCTAATAAGAAATAGTCAAACTCTTTATTAGTTTTTAATTCTTTTATCTTGATTTTTGTTCCTGGTTCAACCACTTCACCGGTGATTTTATAAAAATCAATCGGTTGCGAAACTCTTAATTCTTCACTTAATTGTTTTAACCAATTCAAAAGTCTTTGGCGTTCTTCTTTCGCAATCTTATATTCATAATTTTCGCTAAGGTCTCCGTGGCTTCTTGCTCTTTGGAGGTCTTCGGCATTCTTCTTTAATTTTTCGTTTAAAATTCTTAACTCTTCTTTTGCCTTTTCAATTCCCCATTTCGTATGGTAAATAACCTTTCTCTCTTTTTTCTTAAAGAAACTTTTTAAGGCTTCTTTTTCATGGGCTTTAAAAACCGGTAAAGAGATTATTCTTTCTTTAATGTTATTTAAATCTTCTACATCAATTTTTTCTTCTTCCAAAATTTTAAACACCATCTTTTTTAAAAAAGTAGTATATTCTTTTCTTTCTTTTAAAGAAAGTAAGTCAACAATTCTTAATAAAATTTGATAGGTTTTGAACTTTTCTTTCAAAAGGTTTAATTTATTTTTTAAAAGATAAACGAATTCATCAAGTTTTTCTAAGTAAGAATAAAAGACTTCTTCAATCTTTTCATCAGATATTTCAATTCTATTTTTAATTTTCTTTTCAATCTTTTTCTTTGTCTCTTTTTTCAACTCTTTTTCTTTTGGCGGTTTGCTTGTTAATGAGAAATTGTTAAAAACGAAATTTATTGGATATTTTACAATTTTATCTTCATTAATTTTTCTAAGTTCTATTTGATCAAAAAGAAAATCATAAGAAATTATCTCGTAAGGAGAATTTTGATAATAAACTATCTTACCACAAATAAAATTGTATAAAAAATTTTCCAGTCTATTTAAGGCTTTTAAGAAATTATTTATATCGGCATAAAAAATCTCAGATTTTTCTAAAAACTTTTTCTCTTCTTCAGTTTGATAAACTGATTTTAAAAGGGCGGTGCTCTCTTTTTTTGTCTCTTCGGTCGGTTGTAATTCAAATATTCTTTTTAAAACTTTTAATAAATCTTCCTTTTTATTAAGGGAATAAAAATAGTCCTTGGCTAATTTTAAGAAAGTCAATTTTAAATCAACTTTTGATTTTGGTAAAGATTCTGTTATCGTTAAAATAAGTTCACTAGAAATATTTTTCTCTTCACTAAAAATATTTAACAAGAGATTTTCTAACTCAGAAAAATTCTTCTGTTTTATCAAATTTTTTATTTCTTCAAGAATTTTCATTTAAAAATTATATTGATAATTTCTTGATTAGTCAAGAGCAAACGAATAAGAAAAATAGAAATTTTATAAAATAAAGGGCGTTTCTGGGCTTTATCCTATTTGAAGGGATGCCAGGCGAAAGGAGGAAGGATTTATGGAAGGAAGCCCAGAAACGCCATCCTTGTTAGTAGAGGATTACCTTTTTTACTTTTCTACCTTCTTGGATAAGGAAATAGACTCCCCTTTTAATTCTCTTTTCTACTTTGCTACCAGTGGCATTATAGATAGAGATATTCTTTTGTTTTAGGCTCTCTAAAGAAATTGTCTTCCAAGAGGTAATACCTTTTTTCTCTTCGCTTTTCTTTATAGAATAAAGTTCTTGAGGTGGAATATAAAGCCATAGTTCTAATGTCTTATTTCCTTTTAAGGCATAAATCCAGCCATTAACATAAGATAAAGCACCGCCATCCTTAACTTTTTTATTGAAA
>JBDRVL010000033.1:0-7825 GCA_039801845.1 Caldifarciminota bacterium
GGGAGATAGAAGATACCAATGGACTTTTTGTGAAAGTATCTCAAGATTTAGATTTTTATCTTATAGCACCGGTTAAAGAGAAGAGAATGGATTTTTATTTGTTGGGTTGGTTATGATGTGGTTAAGATGTTGGGAATAGATAAAGAAGTGTTTTGGCAGGAAGATTGGGGCGAAGAGTTTGGTGGTAATAATCCTTATAAGTTAAAATTGCTTAATGAGAGATGGTATAAAATTTATGGTGCTGTTTTAGGAAAGGCACCAAAAGGAAGGAAAGGATATCAAGGAAGGGTAGAAAGGTCGCATAAAACCGATGACGAAGAATTTTATATTCCTTTGATACCAACTTTTAAAAATTGCGGACATTTTCTAAAAGAAGCACAAAAATGGCAGATATATTATAATACCAAAAGACCACATTTTGGCTATGGTATGAATAATTTAACTCCATTAGAAAAACTTAAATCTTTAGGATTAACTCATTTAACTGAAAATTTTGCTAATTTTCCGGTTATTATTTTAGATTATTATTCTCCTGATTATTGTCACCTTATGGCTGGTAACGATGTTTTAGCCCACTACAAAAATTGGCTGTAATTATTTTGTCAAATTCCCCCATTTTTTTTAAACGAAAACAAACTTTGATGAAAATTTATCTCATATAAAAAGAGAATTAATGGTAGAAAATTAAACACTTTAAATTTAATCAGATTTCCTATTACTACCTCCTTTTTATTTTTTTAATTTCCCTAATTCCTAACATCTTATTTATAATTATAACAAGTTCTAAAAAAATCAAGATATAAATTTTTATTTTATAGAGTGTTTGATTATCTTATATCAATTTAAATCTTACATTTTTTATAATCGGTAGTTCTTTTAATCTTTTAAGAAGTTTAATGTTTGGTTTTATCTTTAATTTAGTAGGTCTACCGGTTTTCTTTTTGCCTTCTTCGTAATAGGTAATTATCAACTCTGCCTCTCCTGGATATCCCGTCAAAATATCTTTTAAAATTGGAATATCTTTCAACTCCACATTTTCTTTTAATTCAATATTTATCTTTTTAACCATTTCCCATAATTTTTCAATGGGATAGATATCTTTTATAACAATACTTGATTCTTTATTACTTCTCAACCTACCTTTTATTATATAAACTTCTTCTTTTTTTAAATCTTTATATTTTGCTTCATAAAGTTCATTAAAAAGAAACCCGGTTATTTTCTTACCCAAATCTTCTAACCCTAAAATGGCAAAATTCTTACCATTTTTATCATACTTTGTCTTTCGCTCGGTAAGCACTCCTAAAAAATAATGCTCTTCACTCTTATCCAAATATTCCAATTCCTCAAAATTTTTTATATCCATTACTTGATAAAGTTCTTGATATTCCTTTAAAGGATGAAAGGAAAAATAAAAACCAAAAACTTCCTTTTCATATTCAAAATTGGGTCTTTCTTTTATCTCTTTTCTTTCTTTTAATTTTTTCTTTTTATCTTCTTCAAATAGAGAGAATTGTAAAATTCCCATTCCTTCTTTACCTTTTTGATATTCTGGCAATCTTGCCAATAAAATTTCTCTTTTTATATTAAAACAGTCTAAACAGCCCGCCTTAATCAAAACTTCGTAGGCTTTTTTATTACCAAAAGGTCTTGTTCGCATAATAAAATCTTCAAAGGAACTAAATTCCCTTCTTTTTCTCTCTTTCACTAAGGCATCGCAAAAACTTTTGCCAATTCCTTTCAATGCTCCTAAACCATACCGAATACCATCTTTTTCAATAATAAATTCATAATAACTTTTGTTAATATCGGGTGGAAGGATTTCAATACCCAAAGATTTTGCCTCTTTGATAATCTCTTCAATTTTTTCTGGTGTATTTATTTCGCTGGTTAATGTGGCACAAAGAAACTCTTTTGGATAATTGGCTTTCAAATAAGCGGTTAGATAACTTAAATAGGCATAACCGGCGGCGTGGGATTTATTAAAACCATAGCCAGCAAAAGGGATGAGCAATTCAAAAATTTGTTTTGCCTCTTCTTCGCTAATTCCTTTATTTTTTGCTCTTAAAACAAATTTTTCCCTCATTTCGGTCATTAATTCGGGAATTTTTTTACCCATTGCCCTTCTTAAAATATCAGCCTCTCCCAAAGTAAAATCGGCAATCTTCGCAGCAATTTGCATAACCTGTTCTTGATAGAGAATCATTCCGTAAGTCTCTTTTAATACCTCTTCTAACAAAGGATGGGGATAAATAATTTCTTCATTTCCCTTTTTTCTTCTAATAAATCTATCCACATCACCGCTTAAAAGTGGACCCGGACGATAAAGGGCTAAGACAGCAATTAAATCTTCAAGGGTTGATGGGTTTAATTTTTTTAAAATCTCCCTCATACCCGCACTTTCTAATTGGAATACTCCCAAGGTTTTTCCTCCACTTAAAAGTTCATAAGTTTTTCTATCATCAAAAGGAATTTCTTTCTCAATTTCCTTACCGCTATTCAATACTAATTGATAAGTCTCCTCAATTACCCGCAGAGTTTTTAATCCTAAGATATCCATTTTTAAAAGACCAACTGCTGCTAAAGAATCCATGTCGTATTGGGTACAAATATCTCCTTCAGTAGTTTTATAAAGGGGTACATAATCAATTAACCTTCCGGGAGCAATCACAATTCCGGAGGCATGAATAGAAGCATGCCGGGCAATGCCTTCTAATTTTAGAGCATTTATATAAAGTTTTTTATATTCTTCCTTACTATTAATCAGGTCTCTAAATTCGGATATCTTCTCGTAGGCTTCGGTTAATTCCATATTTCCTGGCAAGGTTTTAGCAATTGTATCAACCTCATCAAGGGGAATACCGGTCACTCTGCCGACATCTCTAATTACACCCCTCGCCATCATTCGGCCAAAAGTTATTATCTGGGCAACATTTTCTTCGCCATATTTTTTCCTTAAATAATCTATCACCCTATCTCTTTCTTCATCAGAAAAGTCAATATCAATATCCGGCATTGTTATCCTTTCCGGATTGATAAATCTTTCAAACATCAGTCCGTATTTCAGTGGGTCAATATTGGTAATCCCTAAGGCATACAAAACCAAACTACCAACCGCACTTCCTCTTCCAGGACCAACTGGAATATTTTCTTTTTTAGCAAAATCAATAATATCTTTAACAATCAAAAAATAATCAGTAAAACCAATTTTTTCTATTAAAGAAAGTTCGTAATCAAGCCGAGAAAGATATTTATCAAAATTATTTTTAATTTCCAAATTTTTTTCTCCTAAACTCTTTAATCCTTCTTTTACTAAATAAACTAAATATTGATAATTATTTTCAAAACCTTTGGGTTTTTGAAATCTTGGTAAATGAAATTTTTTTCCTGAAGTATCTAAATAAAGAGTTGCTCTTTCGGCAATCTCCCAAGTATTTTTTAAAGCCTCCTCTACTTCCCTAAAAATTTCTCCCATCTCTTCTTTTGATTTAAAATAAAGCTCCTTTGATTCAAATCTTAATCTTTTTGGGTCGGTTATTTTTTTATTAGTCTGAATACATAATAAAATATCGTGAACATAGTAATCTTCTTTTGATAAGTAATGACAATCATTAGTTGCTACTAAATTTACTTTATTATCTTGAGCTAATTTAATAATTTGGGAATTTATTTCATCTTCTTTTTCTAAACCAATCTTCATTATTTCTAAAAAGAAATTTTCTTTACCAAAGATATCTAAATAATCAAAAAGAGCCCTTCTCGCATTTTCATAATCACCAATTTTTAAATAATAATTTATCTCGCCTTTTTGACAGCCAGAAAGGGCAATGATTCCTTTACGATATTCATTCAAAAGTTCTTTATCTACTCTTGGTTTATAATAAAATCCTTCTAAATAGGCATAAGAAGCCAACTTCAAAAGATTGTGATAACCTTCTAAATCCATTGCCAATAAAGTAAGATGAAAACTTGATTCTTGAATTGTTGGATGGGGCTTCTTCTCATCGCGCCTACCAACCGCCACATAAGCTTCCATACCAATTATTGGCTTTATTCCTTCTTTCAGACATTCGTTATAAAATTCAATGGCGCCAAAAAGATTGCCATGGTCAGTAATGGCTAAGGCTCTCATATCCTCTTTCTTTGCTTTTAAAACTAAATTAGTAATCTTATTAGCACCGTCTAATAAACTATATTCCGTATGATTATGAAGGTGAACAAATTCCATAATTTAAGGTTTATATTCAAATTCTAAATGGATTTTCAACGCCTCTGCCTGAAATTCCTCAGGCAAGGGCGGTAAATTTTTTGTTAACAGGACTGCCCGCCTACAATATTCGTCAAAATCCTCCTTTCCCGAACTTTTTTCAATTTTTACTTCTTCAATTTTTCCATCCCGAGTAATTTTGAAAAAGATAACTGCCTTTAAATTTAAATTGGTATTTTGATAAGGATTATACCAATTTTCGGCAATCTTATTTAAAACAATATTTAGATAAAATGAGGAAACAACCCCCCCTTCGGTTTTTAAACTAAATCCTTTTGATTTTATCACATCTTCTTTTTTAATAGTTTTTGCTTTTAACGTATCTTTTTTTTCTTCTTTCTTTTTTATCTCTTTTATTCCTTCTTTTTGAACCGCAACATCGCTTTTTTTCTCCATATTTTCTTTACTAATTTTTGGGGCAATACTAACTTCTAAGACCACTGGATATTCAATATTTTTTGTTTTCTTAAACATTGTTAAGAAAGAGAAAAAGACAAAAAAGAAGAAATGAAAGATAATCGAATAAAAATAGCCTTTAAAATTGCCATTCATTTTATCGCTTTTTAATTTGGGCTGCTAAAAGTCCAACATCAGTAATACCGGCATTCTTAATCTCTCCTAAGATTTCAATAATTTGTCCATAAGGCAAGTCCTTATCTGCTTGTAAGTAAACTCGGTCGCTCTCCTTTTTTTCCATATATTTATAAATTGTTTTAATTAAATTTTTTTTATCCACTTCTTCTTCCTCAACAAATATCTTCCCTTTTTCATTTATTGTGACCAAAATTCCTTCTTTTATTTGTGGTCGTAAATAGGCACTTTGGGGCAACCTCACAGAAAGACCTGCTCGGGAAAAGGCAGCAGTAATACCGGCAATTAAAAAGATTATCATTAAGGTGATAGAAATATCAGCCAGAGAAGTAATATTGATAAAGGCAATTAATTTTTGATAGATATTCCTCATTTTCTATCTCTTATTTCTATTAAATAATTTGCTATCTTTTCTAAATTTTTTCTCAATTCTTCTAATTTTATTATAAAATAATTATAAGCAACTACTGCCGGAATAGCAACTAAAAGTCCGGCAATAGTAGTAATCAAAGCATCTGCCATACCAGGGGCAATTGCCTGTAATGTTATCATTGGCAAATCTTTCACATCAAAAAAGACCTTGGTAATTCCCCAAACAGTTCCTAATAAACCTAAAAAAGGAGAAACACTACTGGCAGTGGCTAAAAAGGGCAGACTTCTACCAGCTTTATCAACCAAATCATCTATTTTCTCTCTTATTTGATAATCCCTTTTTTCTTCTTCCACAACCGAAATTAATAAAGAGAAATAATTTTCTTGTTTAAAATTATAATGCCCTTTTAACTCATCAAGATTTTTAAAATAATATAATCTTCTTCTTATCCCTTCGCTCTCCTTTTTTAATTTTCTAAAAAGGCACCATTTAGAAAAGATTATTCCCCAAGAGATAATAGAAAAGAAAATAAGAATAAGAACAATAATTTTGGCAAAAAGACCTAAATTTAAAAAAATATTTATCACTAAATTATTATATAAGTTCTAAAAGATAAGTCAAATAGAAGGAAATTAAAATTCTTCTTTAATAATTTTTTTCTTAATTAATGCCTCCTTGATTAAAGTATTTTCGTCTTCTAAATTTTTAATCCGTTTGCTTATTTCATTAAGCTCTTTTTTAAGTTTTAATATTTCATCCATTAAAGGTAATAAATGTTTTTTCTCTTCCAAAGAGAGATTTAACTCCGTTAACCAAGAATTAACTAATTGGTTAATTGTGCTTTCCGAAATTTCTTTGGTGTCAACAGTAAAATGCAATTGGGTTACTCGCTCATTGGTCATAATTTCTAAGGTTTCATTACTATTAATATTTTCCGGAAGATTTTTTAATGCCTCTTGGATGATTAATGCCTCTGCTGGTGAATATTCTAATTTGATTGTCATATCTAAAAATACTTTTCCGTTTGCCTCACTAATTGTTTTTATTTTAGATACGTTCATTATTCCTCCTTTTCCTGTTTTTTAATTAACAGGAATAACATAATTTAACTAAAAATTTTTATTTTGTCAATAAATTAAATATATCCTTTAAATTGCAAGACAAACTTTACTAAATAATGGGTTTTGCTATAACGATAAAAAGAGAAATTGGGAGCAATTTTTAGATTTCTTTCTTTTAAATAGCAGTTTAAACCAAAAGTAAAACCGATATCTTTTATAATTTCTTTATATTTTTCTCTTTTAAAATCAATGCGGATAACTGGCAAAATTTTGTCAATTTGGTGACCAAAAAGAAGATAGAAACCTTGCTTTTGAGATTTATTAAATGCCACATCTTTATCTTGACCAAAAAGATATTCAAAAATAAAAATATTGGGTGATTTTATATAGGCTATCTCGCAACCTAACCGGAAGAAAGGTAATAAATCTTTTATCTCACCCCATCCGGTTTTCCCGTAATAGAAATTAGTACCTAATAATAAATCTTTAATAGGTTTGTATGTAATTCTTCCGGAAATATTTTTCCATTCGTTATTATCCCAATAGAATGCTCTACCGCTTCCGTTTACTAAATTAATATTTGTTTCTAAATTGTTAAGAATATAAGAGAAACCAATACCTAAATCATAAATAATGGGTTCCTTCCAATAATAAATAAAAGAAGGCTCAAAAAGATAACTTTCCTTTGGCAAAAGAGAAATTTCGTAGCCCAAGGGCTGTTTAAATTTTCCTAAAATAATTTTCATTTCTCGCTTTGGTTTTATTTCGCCATATAATTCATAAGAAGGCTTACCTTCCAAATCACTAATATCCAAAGAAAATTTTAAAAGAAAAAATTCTTGATACTCATTTATTATATCTAAATATACCTTTGAAAAATAAAAGGAGTTTGACCTTATTATCTTAGTCTCCGTTTTCCTTTGGGCATAATCATAATTAAAAGTGAATAAAGAATTTAGGGATAATTTATAATTATCTTGTTGAAAACTAAAGGCAAAGATAATATTAATCAAAAGAAAAAGAGAGAAAAATCGCTTCATAATTCCTCCTTATTAAAAATAAAGAATAATAAAAAATAAGATGAATTCAATAAATCTGTCGCAATTCTAAAAGTTTTTGAACTTTTTAGATTTAAAAATCAGTAATGATTTTTGTCGCAATTCCTTTATCTTTTCTTAATAATCTCTTAATTGTAAGTTCATAAAAAACAAAAATTTATTACTTTATATTTTGGCACAAAAAAAGTATAAATAATTACTCAAGATGGACTTGCGGAAGGGTGGTTTTTAATAAAAGAAGTAAGAAAATTTTATATAGGTCACCAACAATAAAGGGATATAGACCTATCATTAATAATTTCTCTTTAGGAATAAAGTTTATAAGATATAAAAGTCCAAAGATATAAATTGTAATATTAGCAAAAATTAAAACTAATAAAGAGAGCAAAAGGTTCAATTTATATTCTTTTATAAATCCACTAATGTAAGAAGCAAAGATAAAACCGATAATGTAGCCAAAGGTGGGTGAGAAAAT
>JBDRVL010000034.1:0-7685 GCA_039801845.1 Caldifarciminota bacterium
TTATGGGTTTTTATATTGTTATCCGTTCTTATTTTAGTGCTGCTCACAGATTAAAAGATTTATTTAATGACGAAGAAATTCATGGTCATAATTATTTGGTAGAAGTTTTTATTAAAGAGGAAGATATTGAAAAGAAAGGTTATCAATTTGATTTTCGGGAAGTGGAAAATTATTTGAAAAGTATTCTACCGGAGCATAAATTTTTAAATGAAATATTTGACTTTATGCCTACTTGTGAGAATATTGCAAGGTATCTATTCTATAAAGTAAAAGAGCGATATCCAATTGTTAAAATTAGAGTGTGGGAGAATGAAAAATATGCCTGTGAATACGAAGAAAGCTCTTCTTGACTTTTCAAAAATTTTTATTAAAATTATTAACTAAACTTTTTATAAATTATGAAGGAATTTGAAGAGTTAAAGGGAGAAAAGGTGAGAATTAAGTTGAAAAGCTATGACCATCGGATATTGGATCAATCAACAAAGCAAATTGTTGATGTGGTTAAACAATTGGGAGGTAAAATTTCAGGACCAATACCTTTGCCAACGAAACGTTCGCTTTTTACTGTTTTGCGTTCTACTTTTATTGATAAAAAATCAAGGGAACAGTTTGAATTGCGGATTCATAAAAGATTGATTGAAATTGATAATGCCACATCTGATATAATTAATGCCTTAATTCGTTTAGAAATACCAGCCGGTGTTGATGTAGAGATTAAAATAACTTAATTATGATGGGATTATTAGGTAAGAAATTAAGAATGACCCAATTATTTGATGAAAAGGGAAGGGTAATTCCTTGCACAATTGTGAAACTTGGTCCTTGTTATGTCGTGCAAAAGAAGGTAAAAGAAAAAGATAATTATTGTGCTATCCAATTAGGTTTTGAGAAAAAGAAAAAAGGAAATAAACCAATGAGTGGTCATTTTAAAAAGGCGAATTTACCAGTTTTAAGATATCTAAAAGAATTTAAGGTGGATAACCCTGATGGATTTGAATTAGGGAAAGAATTAAAAATTAAAGATGTTTTTAAAGAAGGCGATTTAGTAGATGTAACTGGTTGGACAAAAGGAAGAGGGTTTGCTGGTGGTATGAAAAGATGGGGATGGAAAGGCGGACCGGCTTCTCATGGTTCCCAATCCCATCGTCGGATAGGTTCTTTAGGAAGCGGAACCGACCCAGGAAGACCTTGGAAAGGAAGGACTTTGCCTGGACATTATGGTTGTGAAAAAGTGACGGTTAAAAATTTAAGAATTGTAAAAATTGATGAAGAAAATAATCTGGCTTATATTTCTGGTGCTATTCCTGGTTATTCTAATAGTTTAGTGATAGTCAAAAAAGCAAAAAGTGCTATTAAAAAAGTATGAAAGCAGAACTTTTATCAATTAATGGTGAAATAAAAGGAGAAATTGAAATACCTGAAGAGATTTTTGGTTGCGAAGTAAATCAAGGTTTAATTTGGGAAGCAGTTACTAATTATTTGAATAATCAAAGACAGGGAACTGCTTCAACAAAAACAAGAGGAGAGGTAAGAGGTGGTGGAAGAAAACCTTGGCCACAGAAACATACTGGTCGGGCAAGACATGGCTCTATCCGTTCACCAATTTGGCGAAAAGGCGGAGTTGTTTTTGGTCCAAAACCAAGAGACTATTACTATTCTTTACCAAGAAAGAAAAAAAGGCTTGCTTTACTCTCTGCCCTTTCTGCCCGTTATCAAGATAAAGAAATATTATTTTTAGAAGATTTTAATTTAGATGAACCGAAGACAAAGTTAATGTATAATATTTTGAAGAATTTAAAAATGGATGGCGAAAAAATTTTGTTGGTGGTAAAAAATATGGAAAGAAATATTAAATTGGCTTCTCGTAACATTCCCAATTTAACCTTAATGCCGGCAAATAGTTTGAATGCTTATGAAGTTTTAGTGAATGATAAAATTATTTTTACCGAAAGTGGATTAGAGGGTTTGAAAGAATTATGTTTGACCCAAGAAAAATAATAATTAGACCAATTTTAAGCGAAAAGGCTTTAAGATTAAGAGAATATAATCAATATATTTTTGAAGTGGCAAAAGATGCTAATAAGATTGATATCAAAAAAGCAGTGGAAGAGTTATTTAAAGTAAAGGTAGAAAAAGTAAGGACGATAAATGTTCGGGGTAAACCAAGGAGAATGGGAATTTTTGAAGGAAGGACATCTTCCTGGAAAAAAGCAATTGTTACTTTAAAAGAAGGTGAAAGAATTGAAGGTTTGGAGAGATAATTATGGCAATTAAAAAGTATCCTCCTATTACACCAGCAAGAAGGTTTTATACGGTTGTTAAATTAGAGGGAGTTCCTAAAAGGGAACCTTATAAACCTTTGTTGGTAATTAAAAAGAGTAAAGCAGGAAGAAATAATTTAGGTAGGATAACCGCAAAATATCGGGGTGGCGGAGAGAAGAAATATTACCGGATTATTGATTTTAAAAGAGATAAATATGATATACCAGCAAAGGTTGTTTCTATTGAATATGACCCAAATCGCACTGCCTGGATTGCCTTAGTTTGCTATAAAGATGGTGAATATCGGTACATTATTGCTCCTGATGGTTTACAAATTGGCGATACTATCATCTCAACAAAAGATAAAGAGATACCAATAAAAATTGGAAATGCTATGCCTTTAAGACTTATTCCGGTTGGTGTAGAGATTCATAATTTACAACTTTATCCAAATTATCCATCTTATATTGCTCGGGCGGCCGGAACTTCTTGTCAGATTTTAGCAAAAGAAGAAGATTATGCAGTTGTTAAATTACCATCCGGAGAGATAAGAAAATTTTATTTAGATTGTATGGCAACCATTGGAAAGGTTTCTAAACCAGAGCATAAAGATATGACTATTGGTAAGGCGGGTAGAAAAAGACATATGGGAAGAAGACCAAGAACAAGAGCAGTAGCAATGAATCCGATAGATCACCCAATGGGTGGTGGCGAAGGAAGGTCACACGGTGGAAGACATCCTTGCTCCGAAAAAGGATTATTAACAAAAGGAAAGAAGACAAGAAAAAAAGGAAAAACTTCTGATAAATTTATTATTCAAAGAAGGAAATAATGGGAAGAAGTTCTAAAAAGGGACCTTATATTGACCAAAAATTATATAAAAGAATAACGGAAATGAACGAAAAAGGAATAAAAAGAGTGATAAAGACTTATGCCCGTGCTTGTGTAATTCCGCCGGAATTTGTTGGTCATACAATTGCTGTTCATAATGGAATAAAATTTATTCCGGTGTATATTACTGAAAGAATGGTTGGCCATCGTTTAGGAGAGTTTGCACCCACACGAACATTTAGAGCCCATGCGGGTCAAAGAAAAGAGAAGGGTAAAGAAAGAGAGAAAGAATGATATTTATGGAAGCAAGAGCGATTAGCCGTTATCAAAGGATTTCGGTAAAAAAAGCTAATCGGATATTAGAATTGATACGAGGTAAGAATGCTAAAGAGGCTTTAAATATTCTCTATTTCTTACCAAAACCCAGACATAAAGTGCCAATTTTAAAAACCTTAAAATCAGCGATTGCCAATGCTATTTATAAATCAGGAAAGGCAAAATTAAAAGAAGAAGATTTATATGTAAAAGAAGCAAGGGTTACTCCAGGTCCAATGTTAAAAAGATGGCAGGCAGGACCAATGGGAAGAGCAATGATGATTAGAAGAAGAACATCTCATATTTATATTACAGTGGCATCAAAAGAAGAAAAGGAGGAATAATGGGACAAAAAACCCATCCTTATGGGTTCCGCTTAGGAATTACTAAAACTTGGAAGTCCCATTGGTTTGATGAAAGAAATTATCGACAATATCTGTTAGAAGATTTAAAAATAAAAGATTTTATTAAAGAGAACTTTTTGGATGCTTTAATTTCTGATATTGAGATTTTAAGATTTCCGGAAAGAATTAATATTTTTATATATACCGCCCGTCCATCTTTTATTACCGGCCGTAGCGGAAAAGGCAAGGATAAATTAAGAGAAGATATTTTAAAATTAATCAATAGGAAAGTTGATATAGATATTGATGTGGAAAGTATTAGAACTCCGGAGTTAGATGCTAAAATTGTAGCGTTTCAATTGGCGCGAGAATTAGAAAAAAGGGTTGCCCATCGTCGGGCAATGAAAAGGCATATTACCCAGGCAATGAGATATGGTGCCAAAGGAATAAAAATAAGAATCTCTGGAAGAATTGCTGGAGCAGAAATTGCTCGTTCGGAATGGCTTCAAGAGGGAAGAGTTCCTTTACAGACAATTAAAGCAGATATTGATTATGGAACAGATACAGCTTTTACCGTCTACGGAACAATCGGTGTAAAGGTGTGGATTTATAAAGGTGACGTAGAAACTCCGTAAGGAGGAAATTATGTTAATGCCTAAAAGAGTAAAATATCGGAAACATCACCGGGGAAGAAGAAAAGGGAAAGCAACAAGTGCTAATAAATTAGATTT
This sequence comes from Caldifarciminota bacterium, assembly GCA_039801845.1. Taxonomy (GTDB): domain Bacteria; phylum Hydrothermota; class Tepidihabitantia; order Tepidihabitantales; family DTDR01; genus DTDR01. The sequence continues at coordinate 4,484 of JBDRVL010000034.1, forward strand.
TGGTGAATACGGTTTACAAGTAATAGAACCAGCCTGGATTACCGCTGCCCAGTTAGAATCAGCAAGAGTAGCAATAACTAAATTTCTTAAAAAAACGGGTAAATTATGGGTAAGAATATTTCCTGATAAACCGGTGACTAAAAAACCAGCCGAAACAAGAATGGGAAAAGGTAAAGGTGATGTTGCTTTTTGGGTAGCAGTAGTAAAACCAGGTCGGGTAATTTTTGAAATAGAAGGAGTGACCGAAGAAGAAGCGAAAAGGGCTTTTAGTTTGGCAAGCGCCAAATTACCTTGTAAAACAAGAATATTAAAAAGGGAAGAGATTGTTTATGAAACCATTTGAATTGCGCGAACTTTCTGATGAAGAACTTTTGCGAAAATATTTTGAATTGAGTGACGAATATTTTAAATTAAGAATCAGAAAAGTAACGGAAACATTACCGAATCCTTTAAGATTAAGGACAATAAGAAGGGAGATCGCTCGGGTTTTAACAATTTTAAGGGAACGAGGTTATACAAAAGAAAAAGTTTTATTATGGGGAAGAAAAAATGCGCGGACGTAGAAAAAAGGTAATTGCGATAGTAAAAAGTAATAAAATGGATAAAACAGTAGTTTGTGAGACGACAAGATTAGTTTTGCATCCAAAATATAAAAAATATGTAAGAAAAAAGACTAAGTTATATGCCCATGACCCAAATAATGAATGTCAGGTTGGTGATAAGGTTTTATTAATGGAGACAAGACCTTTATCAAAATTAAAACGTTGGTTGGTGATAAAGAAAATATGATTCAAGATTTTACAAGATTGGTGGTGGCTGATAATACTGGTGCTAAAGAAGCGATGGTAATAAAAGTTTTAGGTGGTTCAAAAAGAAAATACGGATATATTGGCGATATTGTGGTGGTGACAATTAAAGATGCTATTCCTCAGGCACCGATTAAAAAGGGCGATAAAGCAAGAGCGGTTATTGTGCGAACGAAAAAAGAATATCGTCGGCCAGATGGTTCATATATCCGCTTTGACGATAATGCCTGTGTGTTGATTGATGAAAAAGGAGAACCAAAAGGAACAAGGGTATTCGGACCGGTGGCACGGGAATTAAGAGATAAAATGTTTACCAAAATAATTTCCTTAGCTGCTGAGGTAGTATGAGACTTAAAACCTATCTTAAGAAAAATGATATTGTCGAGGTAATCTCTGGCGAAGAGAAAGGAAAAAGAGGAAAGATTGTTAAAATGCTTTACGAAAGAGATAGAAATTTAGTAAGAGCAATCGTAGAAGGAGTTAATTTACATAAGAAACATCAAAGACCGCGCGGAGTAGAACAACCTGGTGGAATTATTGATATACCTTTGCCTTTGCCAGTTTGTAAACTGGCTTTAATCTGTCCCAAATGCGGACAAAAAACAAAAGTAAGAAAAGAAAAAGTTGAAAACCGGAGAGTAAGAATTTGTAAAAAGTGCAATGAAATCATCGACTGAAAAAACTAAATATATCCCAAGATTATTAGAAGAGTACCGGAAAAGGATTGTTCCTCTTTTGATGAAAAAATTTGGTTATAAAAATCCGATGCAAGTTCCTAAATTAGAGAAAATTGTAATTAATGTGGCTGCTGGTGAAGCAATTTCTGACCCAAAGATTTTAGATGTTATTAGTGAAGATTTGAGTTTAATAACAGGTCAAAAACCAATGATTGTGCGGGCAAAGAGGTCGGTTTCTGCCTTTAAATTAAGGAAAGGGATGCCCATCGCCTGTAAGGTTACTTTAAGAGGTTATCGGATGTATGAATTTTTAGACCGGTTCCTTAATTTTGCTGCACCGAGAATAAGGGATTTTCGAGGATTTGACCCCTCTTCTTTTGATACCCGCGGAAATTATAATTTAGGAATAGATGAGCAGGTTATTTTTCCTGAGATTGATGCTGGTAAAGTAAAAAAGATTTTTGGAATGGATATCGCAATTGTCACCACTGCTAAAAGAGATGATGAGGCAAAAGCCTTATTAGAAGAATTGGGAATGGTATTTAGAAAGGAGTAAAATGGCAAGAAAATGTCAGATTGAAAAAAGTAAAAGAGAACCAAAGTATAAAACAAGAATAAAATTTCGTTGCCAAAGGTGTTTTCGTTCTCGTGGCTATCTAAGAAAATTTGGACTTTGTCGTATTTGTTTTCGCGAACTGGCTCTGAGAGGCGAAATTCCCGGAGTAAGAAAGGCAAGTTGGTAAATTAAGGAGGAAAAAATGATTACCGATCCAATTAGTGATATGTTAACAAGAATAAGAAACGCCTTAATGGTTCGTCACAAAGAAGTAAAGATTCCTTATTCTAAAATGAAATTAGAGATTACTCGAATTCTTTTAGAAGAGGGATATATTAACAATTTTCAAATTATTGGTGAAGGTGTAAAGAAAGAGATTAATATCATTTTAAAATATACTGAAGACGGTAAACCGGTAATTTATGGGTTGAAGAGAATTTCTAAACCGAGCCGCAGAGTTTATGTAGGTGTGAAAGATATTCCCAAAGTAAAAAGTGGATTAGGAATTGCTATCCTTTCTACTCCCAAAGGTATTCTTACCGACCGAGAGGCAAGAAAAGAAAAGGTTGGCGGTGAACTTCTCTTGGAGGTCTGGTGATTTTTTTGCTATCCCAACAAATTTTTGTCCAATCCTTTATTAGAAGATTTGGGGTTGGGTTTTTAGGGTTTATATATCTTCTTTTAGGATTTTTATTATTCTCAATAATTTTCTGGTCAGTCTATCTCTGGTTAGTAAAAGGAAAGGGAAAGAAAGAGTAAATTTATTTCCTCATAAATTATAACCTATTTATAAATTTTTCAGTATTAAAATTTTAAGAAACCCTAACAGGCTTAAGGGAGTCTAATATTATTTTAGATTTACTATAAAAGGGGGCTGCATAGGATATAGTATAGATTTCATTTATTTTAATTCTCTTATGATAACAATTGGTGTCATTTCGTTACTTTGGCCAGCCGGATTATCTTTTAATATTTGTTCTATTAATTTTTTATCTACATTATTAGAAGAAGCAATAACCCAACTACCGCCAATATCATTAACATCTACAATAGCTACTGGTAGAGATAAAGAAGAACTTATTTTCTTAACAACCTCTTGGGGGTTTTTGGGACCCATTATTACACATTCGTAATATTCCTTTATTCCTGATGTATAAGGAGCG
>JBDRVL010000035.1:0-7399 GCA_039801845.1 Caldifarciminota bacterium
AATTCCATAAAATCTTAAAAGTGTTGAAGGGTATTTGCTCTTCTCTCTTTATCTTCTTTTCCTTGATAACTCTTACTCCTAAAAAATAGGCAACCTGACTTACCTTAAAAATTCCTAAATACCTAATCTTCTTTTTCTCCTCATCCGTTAAATAAAACTTCATAACTTCTCCTTTTATATTTTCCCTTTTATATATATAACGTAAAAGACTCCCTTTAGGTTACCACTTTTTTTATTATTGACAAAAATATTAGGAGGTTAAGGGATGGTGTCTTATTTTTCTAATTTTGACATTTTTTAAATATTAATTATAATAATTTATGCCGAAAAGAACTTATCAACCATCAAGAATTAAAAGAAAAAGAACCCATGGCTTTTTGGTGAGAATGCGGACACCAGGTGGTCGGAATGTAATTAGAAGAAGAAGAAGAAAAGGAAGATGGCGACTAACAGTTTAAAAAGTGAAAAGATTTACTTTAAGAAAATGGGAGATAATTAGACATAAGAAAGAGATTGAGGAGTTAAAGAAAAAAGGAAAAGTTGTGGGCAATGAATATTTGACTGTTATTTATCTAAAAAAAGATAAAAGAAAGGTGCTTTTTAGTTGTGAGAAGAGTATAAAAAAGGCAACCAAGAGAAATAAATTAAAAAGAAGATTGCGCGAGATTTATCGGACAAATAAAGAATATTTTAAGGAGAATTATTATTTCTGGTTGATTGGTAAGGAAAAGGCATTAGAATTAAAATTTGCTTCTTTAAAAGAGAACTTATTAGAATTGGTGAAAAATGTTGAATAGAATTCTTATCTTTTTTATAAGGATTTATCAGAAAATTATCTCACCTTTATATGGCAAGGTTTGTCGTTTTTATCCCAATTGTTCGGAATACGCAATTTTATGTCTCAATAGATACCCAATATATTTCGCAATAGTTTTAATAATCTTAAGAATTATAAGATGTCAACCTTTATTTGCCGGTGGTTATGACCCGCCAGAGAAAATGGCAGAAAAGTTAAAATGGAAGAGATAAGGAATTTCTTTATTGCTTTTATTTTGATATTTTTGATTTTGGTTATTTGGCAGTATTTGTTTTTACCCAAACCAAAAATTGAAAAGCCAAAAGAAGAAAAGGCTAAAGAGAACTTGATAGTTGATACTTTAAAAGAAGTGGCGACAAAATTAGACACCATAAAAGAAGAAGAGATTGTTTTGGAAAATAAAAAAATAAAATTAACTTTCTCTAATCTTGGTGGTATCTTAAAGTCGGTTTATTTAAAAGATTATGATTGTGAATTATTAAGAAAAGAAAGTAGATATTTTGGTTTAACTATTTTGGAAAGAGATAAAAAATTTAATTTTAATTCCGAACTTTTTCAATACCAAAAGAGAGATAAGGAAATTCTTTTTGAAGCCCGATTGGCAAGCAAGCAGATAATAAAAAGATACCAATTAAAGGATGATTATCAATTATCGCTCACCCTTGCCGGTTTAGAAGATAGTGATAATTTCTTTTTAAATTTTGATAGGTTTTTGAATTTTACGGAAAGGGATACGTCTGATGAATTAAATTATGCCCATTACCAATATTATTTCAAAAAGGAGTTAAAAAAATTTGATTTCAAGAAAATGAAAGAGAACGCTTTAATTTATGAAAAGGAGATAAAATGGCTTGTGATGAAAAACAAATATTTTCTTTTTGCCCTTCTGCCTTCTTTTATCTTAGATTCTTGTCAATTTTTAAAAAGGGAGAGAGAAGGTGGCATAATTATTTATTCTTCTAACAAAAAGGAAATAGAACTCTCTTTTATCTTCGCACCTTTGGAATATAATCTTTTAAAAAGTTATAAAAAGGATTTAGAAAAGGCAATTCCCTTAGGTTGGCCAAAAAGTTTTAGTTTGGCAATTCTTTTCCTTTTAAAGTTCTTATATAAAATTTTCCAAAATTATGGAGTAGCGATTGTTTTCTTTGCCTTCTTAATGAAAATTATCTTCTTTCCTTTTACTCGGATGCAAAATGAACAGATGAGAAAAATGCAACTTTTACAACCAAAATTGGAAGAGTTAAAAAAGAAATATAAAGATGACCCCCAGACTTTAAATCGGGAGACAATGCAATTATACCAATTATATAAGATAAATCCTTTTACTGGTTGTTTACCTTTAATTATTCAATTACCGGTATTTTGGGCATTATATTCGGTATTTCGCCAGACGATTGATTTAAGAAAGGCAAGTTTTATTTTCTGGATAAGGGATTTATCAGTAAAAGACCCAAATTATATCTTACCGATTGTGATGGGTCTCTTTTTTCTTTTACAAAATATTTTAACCAATCCGGATAAGAAGAATATATTCTTAACTTTTATTTTCCCAATTTTTTTAACCCTGATTTTCTTAAATTTTCCATCAGGGTTACAATTATATTGGCTCACTTTTAATTTACTCTCGATTTTGGAGAGTTTAATTTTCCAAAAAGGAGGTTTAAAATGGCAGAAAATAAAAGTGAAACCAGGACCATAAATGAAATTATTCAACAGGTGGTAAAAGAGTTTCTCTCTTATTTCGGAGTAAAAGCAAAGGTTGATGTGAAAGAGGAGAAAAATGGTTATTATGCCAATATTAAGGCAAAGCCTTATGCGGGCTTATTGATTGGCAGAAGAGGAGTTAATCTAAAAGCCCTTCAATATCTCGTTAGATTAGTAGTAAAGAAACGGGCAGGTTATTTTGTTCCTTTAATTTTAGATGTGAGTGGTTATCGGATGCGGCGAATTAACTTTCTTAAAAAGAAGGCTTTGGCAGTTGCGAAAATCGTCTTGGAGACAAAAAAAGAGATGGCTTTAGACGAACTTAATGATAAAGAAATTGCTATTGTGAGTGAAACCTTAAATCAGATTGCCGGAATAAAATTTTACACAATTAAAGGTACTGGTAATAAAAAGAATGTAATTATTGCTCCTCAATAATGTTGGAAAATAAGACAATTTATGGGTTGGCAACACCACCAGGAAGAAGCGCCATTGCTGTAATTCGAATTTCCGGTCCTTTAACAGTTCCAATCCTCAAAAAAATTTTTCGCTCCAAAAAGGAATATCAAAAGTTTCCTTCCCGTAAAATGCTCAAAGGCGAAATTATTGATTGGGAAAATAACGAATTAATTGATGAAGTGATGCTGACAATTTACTATTCGCCAAATAGTTATACGGGTGAAGATATGGCAGAGATATTTTCTCATGGTGGATTTTATATTCCTCAAAGAATTTGTGAACTTCTAAAAAAGGCTGGTGCTTTTTTAGCCGAGCCTGGTGAATTTACCAAAAGAAGATTTCTTAATGGTAAAATTGATTTATTACAGGCTGAGGCATTATTATCTTTAATTTCTGCCCAAACTGAAAAACAGGCAAAAATGGCATTGTCCCAATTACGGGGTGAAACTTCTTTCCTAATTAAAAATTTCAGTGAAGAAATAAAAGAACTTTTGGCATTAACCGAATATTTAATTGAATTTGCTGACGAAGAAGAAGAGAAAAAAATTGGTAGCAATATTAGAGAAAAAATTATCTCTTTAAACGAAAGAATGGAAAAAATTTTAAAAAAGACCAATTTCCAAAATAAGATTTTCCAAGGAATAAGAACTGTTTTGGCTGGTCGGACAAATGTGGGTAAATCCTCTCTCTTTAATCAATTAGTTGGAAGAGAGAGGGCAATTGTTACGGAAATCCCCGGAACAACCAGAGATGTGATTGAAGCAACAGTTGATATTAATGGCGTTCCTTTTATTTTTTGTGATACAGCGGGAATTGATTTTAATATGAACTTAATTGATGAGTTGAGTGTGAAAAAAACTAAAGAATATTTAGAAAATGCCAATCTTATATTATTAATCTTTGACATCTCCCTTCCTCCCCAAAAAGCCGATTATGATTTACTAAAAATGACCGAAGAAAGACCAAGATTTATTATCCTTAATAAAAAGGATTTACCCCATAAATTTCCTTTAGATTTCTTCGGAAAAGAACCCTATATAACTATTTCAGCAAAATATGGCGAAGGAATTGAAGAGATAATAAAAAAATTAAGGGAATATATAAAAAATTTTTATTCGGATAGCGATACCTTTCTTTTCTTAGAAAGACAGATTGACTGTTTAGAAAATGCTTTAAAGGCATTCAAGAAAACCCTTGATACTCCTTATTGGGAAGGTGTTGCGGAAGAATTGAAAACTGCTTTAAATTATTTAAAAGAACTTTTAGGAGAGACAACCAACGAAGAGATTTTAGATAAAATATTCTCCCAATTTTGTATTGGCAAATGAAAAAAATCTTACTTTATCTTAATGAAGCAAAGGAAGAAAATATTGAATTAGCACTATCTTTAGCAGAAAAATTTTCTTCTCGGCTTTATGTATTATTCTGTCTCAATTCGGAGGAAATAAAAAAGGAAGAATTGAAAGATAAAAAGGAAGACGAAGGTTGGCAAAAATTGTATGATGTGGAAGAAAAAGCCTTCCAAAAAGAAATAAAAGTTTCTCTTTTATTTTTTGAAGGCAAACCAGAAATATTAATTTCTCAATTAATGAAATCTTATGAGATTGAAGCCTTAATTCTAAATCCTTTTGCCAACCTAAACTTATCAGAAGTAATTAATAAAAATAAAGAGAGAATTATAATTTTAAAATGAAGGAGGTTAATAATGAAAAAAATTTCCGAAATTTTAGTAAAAGAGGGAATTATTCTTGATTTAAAAGAGAAGGAAAAAATTGAGGCAATCAAGAAATTAAGCAAAAAATTAATTGATTTGGGATACATAACCGATGCCAAAGAATTTTTTTCCGAAATTTTAAAAAGGGAGAATTTAGAAAGCACTGGTATTGGAATGGGAATTGCTATTCCCCATGCTCGTTCGAAAGCAGTTAAGGACTTAGTAATCGTTTTTGCTCGTTCGGAAGAGGGAGTAGATTTTTCCAGCCTTGATGGCAAACCAGCCCATTTAATCTTTCTCATTGCTGGTCCGGAAAATAAAAAAAGCGAATATCTTTTAACCTTAGCAAAACTTTCCAAATTATTAAGAAAAGACGAAGTGCGGATTGAATTAAATAAGGCAAAAGATGAAGAGGAAGTGTTAGCAATTATCAGTAAGTATGAAGCCTAAAAAATTCTTATTTATCTTTATCCTCCTATCTCTTTTCTGTCAGAAAGAGAATAGTTTAAGTTTTAAAATCTTTTTTATTGATGTTGGTCATGGAGATGCTATTTTAATAAAAATACCTGATAATACCCATTATCAAAATATTTTAATTGATGGTGGCGAAGAAAAATATAGCGAAGATATTCTTATCCCCTTCTTAAAAAAGGAAAGGGTGGATACTTTTAATTATCTTTTTATCACCCATAATCACAGTGACCATCTTGGCGGAATATTAAAAGTATTAGATAATTTTTATATATTAAATTTAATCACCTCTCAAAAAAAGGGAGATACCAAATTATACTTTAACTTTTTAGAAAAATTAAACCAATTAGGCTTAACTCCAAAAGAAATCCAGATTGGCGATAGTTTTCTTATTGGGAAGAAAACAAAAATAAAAATTTTGAATTGTTATAAAAAGGGAGACGATGAGAATAATAGTAGTTTGGTTTTAAAACTGGTCTACGATACTTTTGCTTTTCTTTTTACCGGTGATATTGAAGGGAAAAAAAGAGAGGAAAGTAGCAGAGTTTGTTATTATACCGAAAGATTTCTTGTTGAAAGATTTAATAAAGAACTTAAGGCAAAAGTATTAAAAGTTCCCCATCACGGAAGCGAGACATCTTTAACTGATACCTTTTTAAAATTAATATCTCCGGAGATTGCTATTATAACTGCCGGAAGAAAAAAATTTGGCAATATAATCTTACCCGATAAAACAGTAATTTTAAGGCTTCTAAGAAATAATATCAAAATATTTAGGACCGATAAAGATGATTATTCTTACAAAGATGCACCTGGTGATGACCATATTTTAATTGAAATAAAGGATAATAATTTCATATGCCGATATTATTCTTATTTGATTTTTTAAAAAATATAATTAAAATAAATATTGGGCGGCGTAGCTCAGTTGGCAGAGCAGGAGAATCATAATCTCCGTGTCAGGGGTTCGATTCCCTTCGCCGCCATTTTTTATTTAAAAGGGAGGAGAAATGCCGATAAACGAGGCAAAATATATCTGGATGGATGGTAAACTTGTTCCTTGGCAAGAAGCGAAAATTCATATTCTTTCCCATGTAATTCATTATGGAACAGGTGTTTTTGAAGGCTTAAGATGCTATAAAACAAAAAAGGGACCTGCTATTTTTCGGTTAAAAGAACATACCGAAAGACTTTTTAACTCAGCAAAGATTTATAGAATGGAAATTCCTTATGCCCAAGAAGATATAAATAAAGCAATTATTGAAACGATTAAAGCAAATGGTTTAGAAGAATGTTATATCCGACCGATTGTCTACCGGGGTTACGGAGAAATTGGCGTTAATCCTTTTGGTTGTCCGGTTTGTGTGGCGATTGCTACTTTTTATTGGGGAAAATATTTAGGAAGTCAAGCAACCGAAGAAGGAGTTGATGTGATGGTCTCCTCTTGGAACCGGATGGCGCCAAATACTTTTCCGGCAATGGCAAAAGTATGTGCTAATTATATGAATTCTCAATTAATCAAAATGGAAGCATTAACCTATGGATTTGTTGAAGGGATTGCCTTAGATACTTTTGGTTTTGTTAGCGAAGGTTCCGGTGAAAATATCTTTTTAGTTAAAAAAGGCAAACTTTATACTCCACCCTTAACTGCGGCAATTTTGCCAGGAATTACTCGGGATACCGTTATTAGAATTGCCAAAGATTTAGGAATTGAAGTTATTGAAATGATGATTTTAAGAGAATTTTTATATATTGCCGATGAGGTCTTCTTTACTGGTAGTGCTGCGGAAATAACTCCTATTCGTTCTATTGATAGAATCAAAATTGGCGATGGAAAAGTAGGACCAATTACTAAAAAATTACAAGAAGAATTCTTTGCCATTGTTAATGGTGAAAAAGAAGATAAATATGGTTGGTTAACCTATTTATGAAAATTGGTATTGGTGCCGACCATCGGGGATTTCGTTTAAAAGAAGAGTTAAAAAAATTTTTGGAAGAGAATAATTATCAAATAAAAGATTTTGGAACCTATTCCGAAGAACCTTGTGATTATCCGGATTTTGCCTTTCCCCTTTGCGAAGCATTAATAAAAAAAGAAATCAATCGGGGTATTTTAATCTGCGGTTCCGGATTAGGAATGTCAATCTCTGCTAACAAAGTAAAAGGAATAAGGGCAACTCTCTGTTTAAATAAAGAAATGGCAAAGATGGCAAGAAATCACAATAATGCTA
>JBDRVL010000036.1:0-6603 GCA_039801845.1 Caldifarciminota bacterium
TTAAATCCCGATGCTTATAAAGCCAAAGAATTCGGTCGATTGCGTATTCAATATGAGAGAGGTTATATACTCTTCGTGGTAAAGCAATTCTTGTTAATTCTAAATCAGCAAATAATTCTCTGCCTTCTTTGTCTCTATCCATGGAGATTGTGCCTCGTTCCATTGCCCTTATTCCAGAAACGATATACAAAGCAGCTGTGAGAGGACCGGCGATATATTCATTTTTGGGAATATGGGGTAAAAATTTTTCAGCATCTAAGTGGCAGGCAAGTCCGCCAGGAGGAGTAACCACGGGGATACCTAATTCTTCTAATTTTTCAACAAAATATTTAATTTGTTCAATTGCGCAACCAGCAACATCTTCATCAACCATTTCTTTTAGACCTTCAGCCATTGCGCCAATTTCTCTCATTGACATACCGCCATAAGTAAAAAATCCTTCATATACCGGTAACCAAGGTTGAATCATTTCAAACAATTCTTTATTATTGGTGGCAATGAAACCGCCGCGGACACAGGTATTTTTTCTGCCACTTAAATAAAATAAATCGGGTATGCTACAAATCTCTTTTACAATTTGGGCAACTGTTTTATTTCCGTATCCTTTCTCTCTTTTCTTGATTAAATAGGCATTTTCTGCCACTAAACTTCCATCTAATATAAGCAATATTTTATGTTCGTTACATATCTTCCTTATTTCTCTTAAATTTTCCATTGAAAAAGGTTGACCACCAAGTAAATTAGTAGTCGCTTCCATTCGCACATAAGCAATTCTTTCTCTGCCGTATTTTTTGATTAACCCTTTTAATTTCTCTGGATCCATATTTCCTTTGAATGGAAAATTGCTTTTTGTTTTCAGGGCTTCATCAGTATAGATTTCAATACACTCAGCACCTGCCAATTCAATATGGGCTTTCGTGGTTGTAAAATGATAATTGGTAGCAACAATCATTCCCGGTTTTATAAAGACTTTAGCTAAAAGATGCTCGGCTGCCCTTCCTTGATGGACATTCATTACATATTTATAACCTAAAACTTCTTCCACAATTTCGGCAAATTTATAGAAGGTCATACTACCAGCATAAGCATCATCAGTAGTTATCCAGCCCGCCCATTGTTCTTGGGACATCGCATTTACACCGCTATCGGTTAACATATCTAAAAAAACATCTTTTGTTTTTAATTGGAAAGTATTATAACCAGCTTCTTCGATTGCTTTTAACCTTTCTTCTACTGCCGGAAGTCGAATTTTTTGCACCACTCTTGTTTTATACATATCAATTGGTATTTCTTTTCCGTTATATAGTTTCAAAATCATAAATCCTCCTTCTTTAAAATGGTTTTATTATCATAACAAAAATTTTCTTAAAATCAATGAGCAAATAAATGATAATTAAGATAAAGTTTTATAATCTTTTCTGTTTCTGGTAGAATTTGATAGTCCAATAATTTTAAATAAGAATCAAAAGATAAATGCTGTAAATTTTCTAAAATTTCTTTACCGACTAAAAAAGAACTTTTATCCTCTTTTTGGCAATTGTTACAAAATACTCCACCCTTCTCCATATTAAAAAAGATATTTTCTTTTTTAAAAATCTTTCTTCCGCATTTTAAACATTCTACTAAGGAAGGTTGAAAACCAATAAAAGCAACAGATTTTAAATAAAATGATAAAACAATATTTTTGATTTTTTCGTAAGGAAGAAAATTGATAAAAAAAAGAGTTAAAAAATAGAGTCTAAAAACTTCTTCATTTTTTTCTTCCAAGGGTAAAATGAAAGAGAGAAATTTATTCAATTCCGAAATTTGAGAATATTTTTGATATTCCTTAATAATCATTGGAAAATTATGTAAGAGAATAGCATCTTTAATAAAATAAAAAGTTTGGTTTTCTTTTTTATAAAAAATTATTTCGCAATAATTTAAAGGCTCCAAAGAGCCGTTTAAATAATTCTTTTCTTCCCTTACTCCTTTGGCTAATAAAAGTAAACGTCCCCATTCTTGAGAATAAAAATCAATAATTTTACTTGTGGAACGAAAATTTTTTCTTAAAAGAATAATTCCTTTTGCCTTTTTTAAAATATCCATTAACCTTCTCTTCTTATCTCACCAACCATTTCTTCAATAATGTCTTCTAAGGTTACTATTCCGATAGCCTTATTATTTTTGTCGACAACAATTGCTAAATGTTCTCTTTTTTTTCGCATTTCCGAAAAAACTTCGGTAATCCGAGAATTTTCGTGGACAAGTAAAGGAGCACGATATTTTATTTGCGGAGAAAATAACAAATCTTTTAAAGTAATTATTTTAATAATATTATTTTTATTATCTTGATATATTGGATACCGGGAATAACGATATTTTCTTATTGTCTCGGAAATTTTAGAAATATCAGCATCAGCGGAAATAGCAACGGTTAATTCTATTGGTATCATTATTTCTTTGACTCTCATATTTTTCGCTTCTAATACCTGTTGAGCAATAAACTTACTTTTTTTAAATTCTCGAAGATAGGTTAATAAATCTCTTTGAAGGAAAGTAAGATTCTTTCTTTTTTTTATTATTGGCAAAAAGATAACTTTTAACAAAAAATAAATAGGTTGACTAATTATTTGTAAGAAATAATAAAAAAGACGATAAAAAGAGGAAAAAATTAATAACCAAATTTCTGGATAACTACCGGCTAAAATTTTGGGTAGGAGTTCACCAATAAAAAAAGATAAGGTTGTTGAAAAAATAATAGCAAGGAACACAAAATTTTTACCCAAATTTTGAATAAAAAAACTGGAATAAAAAGAGGCAGCAAAAATGACAAAAATATTAGTGCCAATCAAAGTGACGATTAGATTTTTTTCTTTATTTTCTAAAAATTTTATTTTCTTTTCGCTTATTCCTTTTTCTTTTGCTTTTAATTTTAATCTTAACCAATTAGCCCGAATAACCGCTGTTTCTGTTCCGCTTAAAATTCCTTGAAATAATATGAAAATTGTCGCCAATAAAAATTCCATTATAAAATTCTTAATAACACTTTTTCAATTTTTCTTTCTTTAATCTCTTTTATTTCAAATAGCAGGTTTTTCTCTCTTATTACATCTCCTACCTCTGGCAGTCTTCCTAATTTTTCAATAAGATAGAGAGAAAGTCGAGGAAAATCAATCTCTTTTAATGCATCGTTAGTTAATCGGTTAATAGTGGCTAAATCGATATCACCACTAAGTAAATAACTATTTTCATTTATTTTTATATAAGGCAACTCTTCTTTAAAATCATACTCATCAGTTATTTCGCCAAAAATTGCTTCCAAAAAATCTTCTAAAGTTACTAATCCCGAAATTTGACCAAATTCATCAATAACTAAAGCAATGTGAGAACCTTTTTTTCTTAATTCCTCAAAAATTGCTGGTAATCTTTGAACTTCTGAAACAAAACTTATTGGTTTTTTAATGTTTTCTAATTTTAAATTTTCCGGTGGATTCAGATTATAAGAAAGGAATACCTCTAAGATATCTTTTAAATATACCACACCGATAATATTATCAATATTACTTTCATAAATAGGAATTCTTGATTTGGGATTTTCTTTAATTTTTTCTATTGCTTCTTTTATAGATAATTCTTTGTTAAGAGCAAATATTTTATTTCGGGGTGTCATAATTTCGTTTACTCTCCTTTCTTCTAATTCAATTAGGTTATAAATAATTTCACCCTCTTCTTTAGTTAGTTCTTTATTTTCAATACCAAAATTGATTAAAGTTTTTAATTCTTCTTTATTAGGAAAAGGTTCGCTTTTAGGAAGGAAGCGGAAGATAAATATTTTTTGAAAATATTGGAAAAAGGGAGTAAAAAAAGAAGAGACTTTTTTAAAATAGGAGAGAGGAAAATTACTGAATTTTAAAGGAAAATGAGTAGCGTAAATTTTGGGTAAAATTTCACCAAAAAGAAAAATAATAGAAGTTGAGACTATAGAAGTTAAGGTCAAAAGTAAAGGGTGATCAACACTATAAGAAAAAAGATTGAAACTGAAAAGGGTTGCTAAAGAAGCAAAAGAGATATTTACTAACAGATTGGATAATAAAATTATCAAAAGAAAAGAATGTTCATTTTTTCTTAATTCTTCAAGATTTAATTTTCTTACATCTTCCGGAGAAAGAGAAAAATAAGCAGTTTCCGAGGCAGAAAATAAAGCCGAAAATAAGAGAAGAATTAAAAGAATAATAATTAAATATCCCATTTTATAAATATTTTGCTATCAATTTTGTCATTTCTGAGTGGGAATAAGATAAAAGATGATAAAGTCCGTGAAGGATTAAATATTTCAAACGATATCCGTATTTTACCTTATCTTTTTTTGCCTGTTTTAATGTTTGGTTTTTGGAAACATATATCTCGCCAAGAAAATCTTTATCAAAATTGAAAGATAAAACATCTGTTGGGTAATTTTTTTTGAGAAATTTTTTATTTAATTTTTTGATAAATTGGTCGTCGCAAATAATAATATTCAACTCGCAAGTCTTTATCTTCTCATCTTTTAAAACCTTATTAACTACTGCTTCTACCTCTCTCTTTAATTTTGAATTTTTAATACCAAAGATATTTATTTTAACTTTCTTCTTCCTCGTAGGCTTTGATAATTTCCGAAACGATCGCTGGTCGGGTAACATCTCCTTTGTCAAAATAAATAATTCTGATACCATTAATATTTTTTAATCTTTTTTCACAATCAATAAGACCGGAAGAGTGTTTAGAACTTAAATCAATCTGAGTAATATCACCGGTTACTACTGCCTTAGAATTCCAGCCTAAACGGGTGAGAAACATTTTCATTTGGGTTTTGGTAGTATTTTGACCTTCATCTAAAATAATAAAAGCATCGGAGAGGGTTCTTCCGCGCATGTATGCTAAAGGAGCAATTTCAATTATCTCTTCCTCAATCATTCTTTTTACTTTTTCAATTGGCATCATATCATAAAGGGCGTCATAAAGGGGTCTTAAATAAGGAGCAACTTTTTCTTTTAAATCACCGGGTAAATAACCTAATTGTTCACCCGCTTCTACCGCTGGTCTCGTTAAAATTATTCTTGCTACTTTGCCGTTTAAAAGATAAGATACTGCCTTGGCAACAGCTAAATAAGTTTTTCCTGTTCCGGCTGGTCCAATACAAATTACTATTTCAGCCTCATCAATCGCCTTTAAATATTCTTCTTGATGTTTTGTTTGGGGAAAAATAACTTTTTTGGAAGTAGCAATAGCATATTCACTTTTCATCTTTTCTTTTGGCTTTTCCTTTTTTTCTTCTTTAAGAAATTCTTCACCTTTTACTAACTTAATTTCTTCGTTAATTAATTCTTTCGTTAAAAAATTATTCTTTTTAATATGTTTCATAAGATTTAAAAAGAGTTCACGAATTTTATAAACCTCTTCCTTTGGTCCTAATATCCTTATCCGGTCTTTACGGGCAATAATTTGAGAACCAAAAAATCGCGAGATATAATTGAGATATTCATCTTGTAAACCAAGAATTTTTATCGGATCAATTCCTTTAAAAGGAACAGAAATTTTAATTAAATTCTCCTCTCTTTTTTCCATACAAAAAAATATTAAGGGATAATTTGACCATTAAATTTATTATCTAAATAATTATAATAAAATAAAATAAAAAAGTCAATTAACAAAATATTTTATTAAAAATTTATTTTTCAAATCTCTACCCATTCTTAATTGAGACTATATCCCATATAGTCATAGGGATAACCCTATACCATAATAAGTCTTTAATTATCAAAAACTTACCTATATATACCCCCTACCCCTATTATCTTGAAAATAGAGAGGTTTTATTTATATTATATTATGATTGATATAAAGAAAAATATTGAAAATCTATGGAAAAGAGTTGAAGAGGTTTGTAACAAAGTTGGTAGAAAAAAAGAGGAGATAGAAATTGTGGCAATCAGTAAAGGAATTGATATAGAAAGGATAAAAGTAGCAATAAATTGTGGTTTAAATAAAATAGGAGAGAACCGAGTCCAAGAGGCAATTAAGAAAATTCCTTTAATTAATGAGTTTAAAAATATTGAATGGCATTTCGTTGGCCATCTACAAACTAATAAGGTTAAAAAAGCAATAAAACATTTTTCTTGTATCCAATCTTTAGATAGAATTGAACTTGCTGAAGAATTAGAAAAGGTATGTGGAAAAGAAAATAAAGTTATTTCTGTTTTCGTTCAGGTAAATACATCTTTTGAAGATACTAAATTTGGTGTATCTCCGGAAGATTTGGATAAATTAGTAGAGTATGTTTTAAATCAACCCCATTTGAAATTAGAAGGATTGATGACTTTAGGTCCGGTTAGTGCAATTGAAAATAAGGAAAATTCACGAAAATCTTTCCGTCTTCTTTATGAATTAAGAGAAAAAGTTAAAGAGAAATTTAAAATATCTTTACCTTATCTTTCGATGGGAATGAGTAGCGATTTTGAGGTCGCAATAGAAGAAGGAGCAAATATCATTAGAATCGGAACTTTAATCTTCGGTCCGAGAAATCAATAACTTATTTTAAATAAATCAGTTTTTTAGTTAGATAATTTTCCTTTCCCTCTACTC
>JBDRVL010000037.1:0-6583 GCA_039801845.1 Caldifarciminota bacterium
TATTAATTAAATGGGCTAAATAACCGGCACCAAAACCATTATTGATATTTACTACACATACTCCCGGCGCACAGGTATTTAACATTGTTAATAAAGGTGCTAAACCAAAAAAATTGGCACCATAACCAACCGAAGTGGGAACCGCAATCACCGGTTTATCGGTAAGCCCACCAACAATGCTTGCCAAAGCACCTTCCATACCAGCAACAACAATTATTACTCTTGCTTTTCTTAAATGATTATAAAAATGAAAAAAACGGTGAATACCCGCAACACCCACATCATAGATTGTTTCTACTTTATTCCCTAAAATCTCACAAATTACTCTTGCTTCTTCTGCAACAGGAATATCAGAAGTGCCAGCCGTGATAATTAATATATTTCCTTTTTTTCTTTTTCTCTTTTTAGATAATAAAACAAAAATCCTTGCCTTCTCATAATAGATACTTTCTTTGAAATCTCTTTTTAAAATCTCTGCCTTCTCTTTATCTAAGCGGGTGATTACACAATCTTCTTTTAGTTTCTTATATTCTTTAACAATTTTCTTTAAATCTTCTATTGATTTGTTTTCGCCAAAAACTATCTCACAAACACCTTTTCTTAAACTGCGGTGGGTATCAATTTTAACAATTTCTTTGTCCACAAAGGGTAAATTTTTTAATATATTTAGCGCTTTTTTAATTGAAACCTTTTTATCTCTAACATCTTTTAATAATTTTTCATAATCCATTGTAATCCCATTGGCCGATAACCCATCAAATCCAAAAGGATTTCGGAAAAACCAATTTTCTTTAAATTATTAACTATCTTTTTTCGGTTCTTTATTAATTTCCAATAATCTTCTTCTTTTAATTCAATTTTAGCGTACTTATCAATCATCCTCAAACGGAAATCTTTTAATCCCAATTTTCTTAAAATCTCTTCTCCCTTTTCTACTTTTGCCAGTTTCTCTTCGTCAATTACTTGATAGTAAGCAATACGTGAAGAAAGGCAAGGTGAACTGGGTAAATCATAATTAGGGATTTTTAATTCTTTTGCCATTTTTCTTATTTCTTCTTTTCTTATTTTTAACTTTAAATAGGGACTTTCAATATTTAACTCTTTTAATGCTTTGATACCGGGACGAAAATCTTTCAAATCGGAATAGTTTGTTCCTTCAATAATTTTATTAACTTTTAAAAAATCTTTTAATAAAAGAAGTTTTTTATAGGCATCCTTTTTACAATAATAACATCTTTCCGGTGGATTTTTTATAAAATTCTTATCTTTTAATTCTTCACAAAAGAGAAAGATTCCCTTAATATCAAAATTATCTAAAAAATTTACTGCCCTTTTTAAATGGTCTAATGGATAAGTAGGAGAGATAAAGATTATCGGAAAAACATTCTCTTTTTTTAATATCTTTAAAGCCAAAAAAAGCAATAGGGAAGAATCAACACCACCAGAAAAGGCAACAATTACTTTCTTATAACTTTTTAATAACTCTTTTAATTTCGTAAACTTTCTTTTCATATTTTTTTATTTCTCTAATAAGCACCTGCGCTGCTCTTTTCAAAATTTTTCTTTCAATAAATCCCATATGAGAAAAACGGATAATCTTCCCTTTTAAATCTCCTTGACCATTAGAAAAAAGAATTCCCTTTTTTTCTTTAATTTCTTTAATTATTTGGGTGCTATCAACCCCTTCTTTCATTTTGATAACCGTTAAAGCATTAGAGGGTGAAAGAGAAAATAATTTTAAATCATTTTCTAATAAAATTTTTCTTATCAAATTGGCATAAATTGCGTGCTTATCCCAATATTTCTTTATTCCCAATTTATTTATTTTTCTTAGACAACTATCAAAAAGATAAAGAGTATTGATTGCTGGTGTAAAAGGAGTTTCTTTTTTATTTAAAAATTTTTCGTAATTTAGTAAATCAAAATAATAGCGAGGAGTATTAGATTTTTTTATAATTTCCCAGGCTCTTTCATTTACACACAAGAAAGAAATTCCCGGTATTCCGCCCAATGCTTTTTGACTGGCACCACAAAGAATATCGCAATAGAAGTCATCAAAGTAGAACTCATCAGCACCAATACCACAAACCCCATCAATGATTAAAAAACAGTTATTCTCCCGGGCAATTCGACCAAAATTTTTTATATCCTGTTTTACGCCCGTAGAGGTATCGGTTAAAGTGGTAAAAATATATTTTATAGTGTCATCCAACTTTATTTTTCTTTCTACATCTTCCGGAGATACTGCTTTACCCGGTTCACTTCTTAATATCTCTACATAATAACCAAAGGAACGTAAAATTTCCCACCATCTCTCACCAAACCGACCACAAGAAACAACCAATGCCTTACCAATTTTTGATGAAAGATTACTCACCGCCGCTTCCATCGCTCCGGTTCCAGAAGCAGTGAAGATAAATATTTTATTTTTGGTAAATAAAATTTTCTGTAAATGAGAAACAACCGATGAGAGTAAATTATGAAATCTCTCTTCCCGATGGTAGATTAAATCCTCACTAGCTTTTTTTAATAAATTTTTAGGGACATAAACCGGACCTGTTGTTAAAAGAAGATATTTTTTCATTTTTACTCCTTTTTAAATATCTCTCTTGATTTCTTTAAGGCACAAAATTCTCCACACATTGTACAAAAATCTTTTTTTACACCATAACGTTCATAAATCTCTTTTGCTTTTTCGGGATTGATGGCTAAATTAATCATCTTTTCAAAATCTAATCTTGCTCGAGCAAGAGAAAGTTCTTTATCCCATTCTATCGCCTTTTTTATTCCTTTGGCAACATCAGCAATATGGGCAGCCAATTTGGCAATAATTACTCCTTCTCTTACATCCTCAATGGTTGGTAAGCCTAAATGTTCCGAAGGAGTAACATAACAAAGAAAATCGGCACCATAATAGGCAGCCAAGGCACCACCAATGCCAGCAACAAAATGGTCATAAGGAAGTCCAATATCACTTACTAAAGGACCAAGGACATAAAAAGGAGCATTATTGCAGATAATTTTTTCCAAAAGAATATTAATATAAATATGATTAAGGGGAATATGCCCTGGTCCTTCAATTATTACTTTCACTCCTTTTTTCCTTGCTCTTTCTTGTAATTCTCCTAATACTAATAATTCAAAAATTTGGGGTTCATCAGTAGCATCTAAAATTGAGCCGGGCCGCAATCCGTCACCCAAAGAAAGACAGACATCATATTCCTTTGCCATTACCAAAATATCATCAAAATATTCATATAGAGGATTTTCTTTATTATTATATTTCATCCATTCAATTACTAAAGAACCACCGCGAGAGACCACGCCACAAATTCTTTTCTTCTTATATAAAACCTTTAAAATTTTTTTATTTATCCCACAATGGATAGTAGCAAAATCGATACCATCAATAAAATGTTTCTCAATAACTTTTAAAAAATCTTTTTCCTTTAATTCAACAAAAGATTTATTATTTTTCCTTGCTTCATAGGGCAGTTGATAAATGGGCACACTACCAATAGGAATTTTGGCAGCAGTAACTAAACTCTTTCTTATTTCATCTAAATCGCCACCTGTTGATAAATCCATTATTGTATCAGCACCAGCTTCTTCAGCAACCTTCAATTTTTTTAATTCCATTTCTATATCACAAATTTCTGAAGAAGTTCCAATATTAGCATTAACTTTTGTTGTCAAACCTTTACCTACAGCGCAGCCAATAATATCTCGTTTCCTATTTTTCAAAATTACTGCCTCTCCTTTTTTTATCTTTTCTTTCAATTCTTTTAAACTTATCCCTTCTTTTTCGGCAATTCTTTTTAAATTATTGTTTTTCATATCTCTCTTTTTCAAACTCCAAACAACATAAAAGCCGACCACAAAAACCGGTAATCTTCTCTCTTTTTTCTTCCAAACCTTGAATCCTTACGGTTCTTAACTGTACATGGGGTGGCTCTTTTAAAAAAGTGGCACAACATAATCTTCGGCCACAGGGTCCGTAGCCACCGATTTTCGCCATTGCTTCCCTTGGTGGTAATAAAATAAAAAAAGTTCTTTTACCTACTAACTTCCCAAACTCTTTTTGAATACTTGTTAAATCAATCTTTTTATTACTAATGGCATAACAAATTAGCCTTTTTTCATCAAAAGAATAAAAGGAAGCAATCGGAACAACATTATTAATTCCTTTATCAAAGATAAAATTGACAAATTTTTTATAATATTCTTTTTCTCTCTCTCTTATTTGGAGATATTTCAAAATATCATTTTGGTCTGCCTTTCTTAAAATTACTCCTTTAATCTCTTCCTCATCTTCTACAAAATTTTTTACTCTTCCTAATTCTTCGCCAAATCTTAATTTTACTAACACAAATTCACCCTCTTTTACATCTATTTCTTCAACCGGGTTGCACAGTATTTCATAAAATTTATGAATCTCTACAAGAATTTTGCTCATTTTCTTATCCCTAATTTTTCTATTATTTCATAATTTAAATATTTATCATAATTGGGATAATTACTCTCTTTTGGGTCATTAGTATAAAGCAAAAGGTAATTACCGTCACCATGAATATCCATAAAAAGATAGAAGTAATTGGTTTGAGAATAATACCAGTACTCATAAGGACGGATATCGATACCGAAACTTTCTGTCTCTTTTTTTTCTGGTTCACCATATTTTAAATAAATTCTTCCCCGGTCAGTCTCCATTCCTTTCTTTTTCATATAAGAATAGTTTAAATTAACATACTCAATTCTCGCCTTCAGAGTATCTAAATTAGAAATAAGAAAATAATTATCTAAATACTTCTTTTTACCAATAAGATTTAATTTTTTATACCTTTCTTTTTCTTTTTTATTTCTCTCCAAAAGATAAAAAAGGGATTCTTTTAAGAAAAAAAGAGAATCTCGTAAAAAAGAAGTGGCAAATTTTTCGCTTAGCAAATAAAAATCTTTTTTCTCTTCCCAAATTTTTTTGTTTTCTTCAATTAAAAAAAGTGATAAGGTCTTTTTTCCTAATGTTAAATCCTTCAAAGGGATACCAATTGCTTTTGCGATGTTTTCCGCCTTCTTTATTATCCTCATTGGAGAAAAGTCTTTTTCCAATTTTCCTTCTTCATTAAAAATTTGATAACCAACAAAAACTGTTTCCTTTTTTAGATTATACAACTCAAAATAGAGATAGGCAATTAAATCTTTATCCAAGTTATAAATTTTTTCCGGATTAGGAGTATAATAATAACCATTTCGATAAAAATTACCGCTCTCTTGGTTATTACCACAACTGGTAAGATAAATAAAAGAAGAGATACTTGTTTTATTTTGAAAATTGTTCACTCTTAAAGAATCTGAATATTTCTTTCCTAAAAATTCAATTTGATAAAAATATTTACCAAAAGGTAAATAAAGACCAAAACCCTCAATGGATAATTTATTTAAATTTTTATAAGAAGAATAATTGGGCAAAAATATTTTTCTTTCAATCTTTTCTTTTCTTATTAATTTTCCTTTTATTGAGAAGTTTATCTTGTAAGAGAAAAAAGCCGTATCGTTAATAACTTTTTCTGGTTGAAGAGAAGAAAGGGGTAAAGAATAATAAAATTCAACAAAAGAAAAAGTATCTTCTACCCAGAAGACACCATAATCAATAGCAAAGATTTTAAAAAATAGTAATATTGTAATCACTTTTCACTCACTAAAATATATTCGCCAAAACCTCTTAAATCAACAAAAATAAATTCTTTATTGTAGCGATAATAATACCATTTGATATAAGGTTTTTTATCAACTTCGTAAGGAAAATTTTCTATATAATCCGGTTCACCATATTGAAAATAGATTTTTGCCCGGTCGGAAAAAATTCCTTTATCGCCACGACTAAAATTTTTCTCACAATATTCAACTTTAGAAAAATATTCTTCTTCCGAAATATCCTTCTTTTTCCAAAACTCCTGCCATTTTATTTCCCTTTCTTCCCTTTTTGCCTTTTTTAATTCTTCCATTTCCATAGGAGTGGCCACATAAATCAAATAGGAAATTTTTTTAAAATAATCTTTGTCGGAAAGGTAAAAAGGTAAATCTAAATAAAAAGAAAAACCTTTTTTAATTTTTTTATTAAAAAATTCAATCTGGTAATTACCGCTTTGTGAAAAAAATGATAAATCATCTAAAAGGATTTTTAAAGAATTATTTAACAACCTATCTTTTTTAATAATCCTTCCTTCCGGATTGATAATTTGATAGAATATTTCTTTTTCTAATTTATAAGGAAAAATTCGAAAAACCAAAGAATCACCAATAGATAAATGAACATTCTCCCTTTGATTACAATTAACAAAAAGATTAGGTTTAGTAAAATCAATAATTAATTTTTTACTATACTCTCTTTCGGAATTTAAGTCTTTTATTAAAATCTTAAGTTCCTTATTTAAATCTTTAGTAAAAATTACTAAATTTATTTCACCGGTTTTTATTTTATTACTAACCGTTTCTTCATAATTATTTAAAATAATAGTATCAATTTTTTCGAAAATTATATCGTCAAATATTAATTGAATTAAAAATCGGGAAAGATAGGTTCTTC
>JBDRVL010000038.1:0-6455 GCA_039801845.1 Caldifarciminota bacterium
CAGAAGAAATGTTTACTATTTCAGCAATTTCCGAGATGCCGCCATTACCAGGAGCACAATATATTTCTTTTATTAATGGTGACTGCTTCAATTTCCAAACTAAGGCGTGCTCTCTGCCACCGCCGCCAACAACCAAAACTTTCATAACTCTTATCGGTTTTTTAATTTTTCTAAAATTTTTTGTTTATTACAAATTTGTTTTTTAACTTTTGGTGGTGCTTCAATATAAAATATCCGATCCTCAGGAGAATATAAGGCATTAAAGAAACCATAACCGGCACCTTTAATATTTCCTTTTTCACCAGGTCTTAAAGCCGGACCTGTTCCGGAATAAATAGTAATATTTCCTTCGCCATCTAAAATCTCTTTTACATAATCGGGAAAAATTCGCTTACCATCAATTATTAGATAAGTATCTTTCACTACCGTATCTAAAGAAAAGATAAACTCATCATCATCACCATTAGGTAAAAGATAATCATATTCCACACTAAATTCCACCTCGTACCACTCTGCTCCTTCACTTTTTTGCCAAAAGATCTTAAAAGGTGTAGAACTTTTCTCAATAATTGTCTCTTCTTTAGGATAAAGGATTTCAAAATCTTTGGGCATATAAACTTCGGAAAAGGCAATGCCGTCTTGATGTTCTACTTTTAATTTATACTTTCGATTAGTAAGAAAGGGTGAATAATTTCCATAAAAGGCATAGGTAAAAGGTTCGTTTCTTAATGATAATAGAGTATCGTTCATAAAAACTTTGGGAATCATTTTAAATCCTCGGTAGTTATAAACACCAACCTCCCGATAATATTTCACATTATCTTTAGTAAATTCCATCTTAGAAATCCACCCTTGAATATAAATTTCCTCTTTCTTTTGACAAAAGAAGAGATTAATTAAAAAAATTAAAAGTAAGATTTTTTTATTTTTCATATTTACCTTTCATAATGAATCGGCATTAAAAGATATAAAATTTCTTCATCTTCTTCCATTTTTTCTGGAATAATTTTCATTGCTGAAGTGGCAGAGGTAAAATAAATGGTGGCTCTGTCACTATCAATGTGGGAGAGAATCTCTTGTAAATATACCGCATTTAAGGCAATTTCCATTCCTTCGCCAATATATTTACCACCAACCTCTTCTTCTCCTCTTCCTACTTCTGGCGATTCGGTAAAAAGTTCCACTTTTTCTTCTTTTAAATCCAAAATCACCATTTTTGTTTTATCTTCAGCACGGGCAAAGATTGATATCCGTTTTAAACTTTTTAAAAATTCATTAACTTCAAAAACATAACTATTTTTTTCTGTTGGTGGTATCGCTTTTTCATAATCTGGATAGGGTCCTTCAATTAAGCGTGAGATAAATAAATATTTTTCTTCTTCTAAATCATATTCAAAACCAATCCGGGAATCATCAAAATAAATTTTAACGTCTCGCACATCCTCCAAAAGCAATTCAAAGGCAGTAGGTGGAATGATTAAGGCAATATTTTTACCAATTTCCTCTTCCATTCTTTTTTTATATAAAGATAGTCGATAACCATCAGTAGCCACAAAACGAAGTTCGTTATCCCTAATTTCCAAAAGTACACCGGTAAGAGCCGGACGGGTTGTTTCTTTAGAAACACAAAAACCAGTTTTTTTAAACATTTCAATTAAAAGAAAATTATTAAAAGTAAAAGAATTTTCTTTAGGTAGTTCTTCCCGTTTAGGAAAATCTTCTGGAGGAGCAGTAAGGAATTGATATTTTCCTTTGGAAGTTTTTAAAGAAAGACTATTATCCTCCAAAAATAATTCTAAAAGGGGATCAGAAATTTCCCGCAAACTTTCTAAAAGTTTTCGGCCAAAAACCACTGCTTCACCTTTTCTTCTTATAGCATCTTTTCCTAATTTCTTTTCTACATAACACCAAGAATCTAAATCGGTCGTATAGATTGAAAAATTTTCATTATCGCAGGAAAGATAAATGTTTTGTAAAATTGGAAAAGTTGAGCGAGTGGGAACAATTTTTATTACTTTCTCTAACAATCTTTTAAAAATTTCAGTGGGAATTTTTAATTGCATAAATCCTCCTTTAATTTAACACTTCTCTTAAACCTTTTATTAATAACTTTATTTCTTCTTCTCTTATTGTTCGGAAATCTAATAAAAGACTATCTTTTTCTATCCTTCCATAAATTGGAATTTCTCCTTTTCTTAATTTTTTTGCCAAATCTTCTACATTTTTATCTTTAATTCTTAAAAGATAACTTTTCAACTTTACTCCGGCTAAAGAACCACCACCGATCTCTGACTCACCGGGAATAATAGCTAATTGATATTTTTCTTTTTTATCTTTTAAAGCATTATATACCTTCTTTGCCATTTTTTTAATCTCTTTATCATTTTTTAAAATCATTTTTATTACTTCGTGTTCTTTCAATAGTCTTTCTTCATCAAAAAAGAGTCTTAAAGTATTCTCCAAAATTGCTAATCTTGTTTTATCCACTCTTAAAATTCTCATTATTGGATGGGAAGCAATCTTTCTAATATACTCTTTTTTACCAACAATTATTCCGCATTGCGGACCGCCAATAAGTTTGTCACCGGAAAAACAGACCAAACTTGCTCCTTTCTCAATACTCTCTCTTACGACCGGTTCTTTAGGAAGGTTATAACGAGAAAAATCCAAAAAAGCACCGCTACCTAAATCATCTACTACTGGAATCTTATATTTTTCTCCTATTTTTACTAATTCTTCAATTGATACTTCTTTTGTAAAACCAATAATCCGGTAATTACTTTTATGGACTTTTAAAATTAAACTGGTATTTTCATTAATTGCCTGCTCATAATCCCGTAAATGAGTTCGGTTAGTTGTCCCTACTTCTTTTAAAACAGCACCAGCTGACTTCATAATCTCCGGTAAACGAAAAGAACCGCCAATCTCAATCAGTTCGCCACGGGAAACAATTACCTCTTTTCCTTCTGCTAATGCCTTTAATATCAGAAAGGTAGCACCAGCATTATTATTACAAACCAAACCTGCCTCGGCACCGGTTAAAGCAATTAAAAGTTTTTCAATATGGCGCATCCGACTGCCTCTTCTGCCGTCTTCTTCGTTTATTTCTAAATTACAAAATCCTTCCAAAAGCGGCAAAATTTTTTCTTTTATATTTTTAACATAAGGAGCGCGACCCAGACCAGTATGGAGAATTACTCCTAATCCATTAATCACCCTTTTCAAACTGGGAGAAACTGCCTTTTTAACCCTTTCTAAAATTTCCTCTTTATTTATCTCTTCTTTTTTACCGGCTATTATTTCTTCTCTTATTTGCTCAATCTCATCCCTCAAAAAATATAAAACCAGATTTTTAGAATAAATTTCCATTAATTTTTTTATCTCGTTTTCATTTAGTAGACTACTAATGGAAGGTATCTTTCTTAATATTTCATTCATCTTTTTTTCCTTTCAATACTTTTTTAACAAGTACCGCCCTTTTATAATCTCTCTCTTCTTCGGTAAGATTTTCATCTTTTAAATAATACATCAAATTAGCTCTTTTCACAAGAATAGTAAGAATATTAATTGTTAAAAGAGATACTTTCTTTATTATTTCTAAACAAACACCTAAACGCAAAGTGGATAAAAGATTAATTGCCTCTTCGGAAGTTAAAAGTTTGGCATTAGTCAATATCCCATAGGCACGCCAAATTCTATCCTCAATTTCATTTTTTAAATTCTTTAAAAGATATTCCCTTGCTTTTCTTTCATAATTAATAACTTGTACTATCAAATTTTTAGTATTTGTTAAAATTTCTTCTTCTTTCATTCCAATCGTAAATTGATTAGCAATTTGAAAATAACTACCAATTGTCTTTGTTCCTTCACCATAAATTCCTCTAATCAAAAAGCCAATACTTCTTGCTGCTTTTACAACCTTTTCCATTTCATTGGTTAAAATCAATCCCGGTAAATGGAGCATTACACTCGCCCGCATTCCGGTTCCCAAATTTGTTGGACAAGCAGTTAAAAAACCAAACTTTTCCGAAAAAGAATAGGGCAACTCTTTTTCTAATTTATCGTCAATATCATTTATTTTTATAAAAATTTCATCCAAAGAAAAACCACCCCCTAAAACCTGTAAACGTAAATGGTCTTCTTCATTTACCATAATACTAATTCTCTCTTCTGAATCAATAAACACCCCTTTTTTATTTTTACTTAAAATAAAATCAGGAGAAATTAAATGTCTTTCCAAAAGATAATTTAAAAAAATTTCGTTAAGCTTCTCATCACTATAAAATTGGAAACTATTTAATTTAGTAATAACTTCTTTTATCTCTTCAATAATCTCTTCCTGTTCCTTTAAACTTGCTTTTAAAAGAAACAAATGATTATCCAAGTTTCGGGCAAATCTTATTCGAGAGGAGATACAAACATCCGATTCTTCGCGGATTTCTCTCAAAAACCCTGGTATTAAAGTCTTATTCAATCTCATCTTTTTTTAACTCACTCTCTTTTTCTTTAAGTTTATCTCTAATTTTTGCTGCCCGTTCATAATCTTCTTCTTCAATTGCTTTCTTTAATTCTATTCTTAATTTTTTAATTTCGGAAAGCAAAAGACTTCTTTTTGCTCCAATGGTAACTTTCTTGCCTTTATGAAAAATTTCGTCTGCTTTTTCTCGAATAGTTGCTTGAAGACGTTTAATAAAAGGAACCAGTTGCTCTTCAAAGGTTTTAAAGCACTCCGGACAACCAAATTTACCATATTTTTTAAATTCATAAAAAGAAAGAAAACAGCGAGGGCATTTAAGTTCTTTATCCTCTTTCTCTTTTGCTTTAACCATTATTTTTAAAATTTCCTCAAGATTTAATGTCTTATCACTTTCTAAAACCCCTTTTTTCTTAGCACATTCTTCACAAATGGCAATCTCTATTTTATTTCCCTTTTCATCAATTTCCGTAACCACCATTACCGCAACATTTTTATGACAAATTTGGCAAAGATTTCCTTCCATATCAAATTAATTTTATCAAATACCCATCTTTTAAAAAATATTTCTCATTACAAATTTCTTTTATCTTTTCATTATGGGAAACAACAATAATTGTTAAATCTCTTTTTTGATAGATTTCCATAATTATTGATAAAATTATTTCACTACTTCTTAAATCTAAATTACCAGTCGGTTCATCTAAAAATAAAACCTTCGGTTCGCCAACTAAGGCTCGGGCAATACTCACCTTTTGTCTTTCGCCACCCGATAAATCTTTTGGGTATAATTTAATTTTATCAAGAATTTCTAATTCTTCAAGAATTTTTTTTGCCTTCTTTTTTGCTATCCCTTCTTTCTCGCCACGGATTAATAACGGTATCATAATGTTCTCTAAGACATTAAACTCTGGTAGAAGATAATGAAACTGAAAAAGAAAACCAAACTTTTCATTTCTTAATCTAAACAATTTTTCGGGCGATAATCTTTTTAAATCCTCATCAAAAACTTTCACAATTCCTTCAGTTGGATGATCTAATCCGGAAAGAATATGAAGTAAAGTTGATTTACCACTTCCCGAAGGTCCAAAAATTCCGTAAATATTTTTCTCATAAATAGTTAAATCAATTCCCTTCAGCACTTCCGTTTTTGAAGAGTTATCGTAGTATATTTTTTTTACACCAATCGCTTCAATTATTTTATTCATAACGCAAGGCATCAACCACTACTAAACTTGCTGCTTTTCTTGCCGGATAGATAGAAGCGAGTAGCGAAATAACTAAGGCAACAAAGATAGTTATTACCACATCGGTAAAAAATAATTTGGTTGGCAGATATTTAATAAAATAGACATCCGAAGGCAAATTAACAATCGGATATTTTGATAAAATAAAAGAAACAAAAACACCAATTATCGCACCAACCATTGCGCCCAAAAAACCAACAAAAAATCCATAATAGAGAAAAATTTTCATAATTCTTTTGGTATTACTACCCATCGCTTTTAAAATACCAATCTCCTTTGTCTTTCTTACGACGAGCATTGTCAAAGTAGCAACTATCCCAAAACAGGCAATAATAATTAAAAGAGTTAAAACAATAAAGGTTACCACTTTTTCTAACTTTAAGGCAGCAAAAAGATTTTTATTCAGAGTTTGCCAATCTAATGCTTGATAGGGATAACCAAGTAGTTTATTTATCTTTTTTGCCAATTCTCTTGCTTTATATAGATTTTTTACTTTTAACTCCAAACCGGTTACCCGATTTCCGCAATCTAAAAGTTTTTGGGCAGTTTCTAAATCAATATAAACCAAACTGGCATTATAATCATACATTCCCGCATCAAAAATCCCTTTAACAATAAAATCTTCGGCTTTTGGTAAATAACCAAAGGGCGTTTTAATTGTAGCAAAGGGAGCATATAAAGTAATTTGATCGCCAACCGAAACAGAAAGAACCTTTGCTAAATCTATTCCCAAG
>JBDRVL010000039.1:0-6321 GCA_039801845.1 Caldifarciminota bacterium
TTAAAAAGAGCAGATGTCTTTTTCTTTACCATCTCTTCATATTCTTTTTTAGTAAATCTCTTTTTCTTTATATCAAGGAATTCGCCACAAACTAAATCCCTAGTCGCCTTTGTTAAAATTTTTATAATTTCTATTTTTAAAGAATCCTCTATTTTCACATCACTTAAAACTTGAAAGGCTAAAGAAAACAAGGCATCGCCGATTAATATTGCTTCTCCTTCCCCAAAAACTTTATGGGTCGTTAATCTTCCCCTTCGGTAATCGTCATTATCAATTGCTGGCAAATCATCGTGAACCAAAGAAAAATTATGGATCAATTCTATTGCCAAAGCGATTTTCATTATTTCTTTCTTTTTTATCTTTGTCTTCTTATCTAAAAGGGAAAATAAAAGCATCGGTCTTATTCTTTTTCCACCGTTCATTGCATAAAAAATTCCTTTTTTTAATTCCTTTGGATAATTTTTAGTGTATCTTTTTAATTCTTCCTTTAAAAATTTCTCAAATTCCCTTTTTTCTTTCATAACTTAAAAAGACATTCTCTAATATATTAATTGTTGTCAAAACACCAACACCGCCTGGAACAGGAGTAATCGCTTTTACCTTATCTAAAAGTTCTTCGTAAGAAGCATCTCCCACAATAGAAGTTTTTCCCTCTTTTTCAATAACATTTATACCACAATCAAT
The DNA here is from genome assembly GCA_039801845.1 of Caldifarciminota bacterium. Classification (GTDB taxonomy): domain Bacteria; phylum Hydrothermota; class Tepidihabitantia; order Tepidihabitantales; family DTDR01; genus DTDR01. Next base: position 685 of record JBDRVL010000039.1, read on the forward strand.
TATTATACTATCTTCTCTTACCATATCACTTGTTAGAAAATATGGCTTGCCAACAGCAGTAATAATAATATCAGCCATTTTGGTTAATTCTTTTAATTCGTTGGTTTTAGAATGGGCACAGATAACCGTTGCATCACCCATCTTTCCCTTTCTTAAAAGCATTAAAAGTAAAGGTTTACCGATTATTATTGAACGAGAAATTATTAATATCCTTTTTCCTTCGGGATAAAGTCCATAATTTTCTAATAAATCAATAACTGCTTTTGGAGTTGCTGGATAGAAAACTGGTTCATCCCAAGCCAATCTCCCTAAATTAGCTGGTGTTAAACAATCAATATCTTTTTCTTTATCAATACTTTCAATAATTTTTAAGGAATTGTATCTTTTAGGAATCGGCTGTTCACAAATGAGACCATAAATATCTTCTCTTTTTTGTTCTTCTTTAATAAAATTTATTATCTCCTCTTCTTTGGTATCTTCATCAAAATTCTTGTAAATTGGAGAAAAACCTAATCTCTCACTTTTCTTCATCTTTTGACGCACATAAACTTCTGTACTTTCGTTTTTACCAATCTGGATTATTAAAAAAGAGATTTTATCTTTAATATTTTCTATTTTCTTTTTCAAATCCTCTTCTTTTTTTAATGCCAAACTTTTACCTTCTAATATCAATGCCATTTTTCTTTATTTAAAATAAAAATCATAATAACTTTTTCTTGATAAATCAATTTACCCGGGCTCTTGTTAATAATTTGGGTTTTCTTATCTCTCTTTTTGAAACTTAACTCCATCAAACATCACTATTCCCTTACTCACCTCCTATTTACTAATTTTAATTCATTTCTTTTGAAAAATCAATCTTTTTCTTTATTATCTTTTTAATAAAATCCTTAATTTCTGCTAACTTTTTAAACTTACCACCGCCCTCGGCTAAATCCTCTCTACCGCCACCGCCGCCATTTAAAAATTCACCAAGCTCCTTTGCCAAATCTCTCGCCTTCATTTTTTCTCTTAAATCTTTACTTACGAATACAATAAATTCCCAATCTTCTTTTTCCTTTCTAAAAAAGAAGGCAACCATTTTTTCTTTATCTTTTAAATAATCACAAAGTCTTCTTATTTCTTCTTTTTCTAAAAAGGAATAATCTTCAATAATCAATTCAATTTCATCTATTTTTTTACCGCTTAAATTATTAACAATCAATGGAAGGTACCTTTCAACAATTTTTTTTCTATCCTTTTCCTGTTCTTTTAAATTTTCCAAAAGTTCCCTTATCTTTTTTAAAAGATTCTCCTCGGTTACCTGCAATTCTTTGGTTATCTCTTTTAATCTTTTATCTTTCAAAAGAAAGTAATCAAAAGCCCTTTTGCCACAATAGGCTTCTATTCTTCTAATTCCCGCGGCAATTCCGGTTTCGTTAATGATTTTAAAAAGCCCAATCTCGCCGGTAAAATCTAAATGGGTTCCGCCACAAACTTCTAAAGAAAAATTTCCAATCTTTATTACATTCACATATTCGCCATACTCATCTAAAAATAAGGCAATCGCTCCCATTTCCTTTGCTTTTTCTAAAGGCAAGTGGTAATATTTTTCTACTTTAATATTTTCTAAAATCTTCTCAAAAATTATCTTCTCAATTTCTGAAATCTCTTCTTCTTTTAAGGACCGATAAAAATTAAAATCAAAATGTAACCTGCCCACATCCACTAAACTCCCTTCCTGTTTCACCTCTTTTCCCAAAACCAACTTTAATGCTTGGTGTAATAAATGGGTTGCGGTGTGGGCACGCATAATTTCATATCTTCTTTCCTTATTAACTACGGCAAAAACTTTTTCTCCTAATAGATTTAACTCTTTATCTATCTTTATCCTGTGAACCGGTAACTGATACTGATAATAACTATCAATTACTGGTATTTCTAAATTATTATAAATTATTTTTCCAGTATCGCCAATCTGACCTCCTTTTTCCGCATAAAAAGGTGTGGGATTTAAAACAATTTCATATTCGTTAAAAGAAATTTTTTTAAAAGAAATAACCTCACTTTCTACCTCTAATTTCTCATAACCAACAAAAGTAGGAGCAACATTTTCTCTATCAATTTGTACTTGAACACCAGTTCCTTGTCCGACAATTACTCTTTTAGCCTCTTTTTCTCTTTCCTCTAATTTATTTTTAAAACCATCAATATCTAATATTAACCTCTCGCCCTTTGCCAATTCTTCCATAATTTCAATATTTAGTCCAAAAGTATCATGTAAGAAAAAAAGTTTTTCACCACTAATTATCTTTTCATTCCTTTTCTTTATCTCCGAAATAACCTCTTCCCATTTTGAAATAGCTCTTCTTATCGTCAAAAGAAACCTTTCTTCCTCTTCTTTGATAATCAAAGGAACTTTATTTATCCCCTCTTTAAGTTCCGGATAAAAATCAACATAGTGATAAATTATCTCACTGGGAATTTGATATAAAAAAGGTTTTGAAGGAAATTCTTTTAAAAATTTATAATATAAAACCAACGACCTTCTTAAAAGTAACCTTAAAACATATCCTCTTTCTTCGTTACTCGGCAAAACTCCTTCACAAATAGCAAAGGTTAATGCCCTTAAATGGTCGCTTGCCGCATAAAAGAAAACTTTATTTTCTTCATTTCTCTCAATATTTAATATTCTTTCTAATTTATTAACAATAAAATCAAATAAATCGGTTTCAAAAATGGTTTTTTTATTCTGAACCACCAATGCCAATCTTTCTAATCCCATTCCAGTATCGATACCTCGGTTTTTCAAAGGCAACCTTCTACCATCGGGTTGCTGGTCATACATTGGAAAAACAATGTTATAAAGTTCTAAAAATCGGTCACAAGAGCAACCCGGTCCACAATTCTCTTTTTGACAACCAAATTCTTCACCTAAATCGTAATATATTTCTGAAGAAGGTCCACAAGCACCAACACCACCAGCCGGTCCCCAAAAATTATCCTCTTCACCTAATCGGTATATCCTTCCTTTTTCTAAACCAATTATTTTATGCCAAATATTATAAGCCTCCTCATCTTCTTTGAAAATAGAAACATATAACCTTTTTTTATCCAATTTTAAAACTTCGGTTAAATATTCCCATGCCCAAACTAATGCCTCTTTTTTAAAGTAATCACCAAAAGAAAAATTGCCAAGCATTTCAAAAAAAGTACAATACTTTGGTGAAAACCCTACTTTATCTAAATCAGTCAACCTTAAACATTTTTGGCAAGAAGTTGCTCGACGATAGGGTAAAGGTTTAGTTCCGGCATATAAGGGTTTAAATTGAACCATTCCCGCAGTAGTAAAAAGCAGAGTTGGGTCGTCTTTCGGCACCAAAGAAGAGGAAGGCACAATCGTATGCTCCCTTTCTTTATAAAAATTTAAAAAACTTTTACGCAGCTCTTTTGCCTTCATTTAAGAAATTTAGATTTTTTAAAAATTAACTGGTAACTTCTTCTAATACTTTTTCAATTGTCCGATTAGTAAACCCTCGACGAAGAAGCAACTCTTTTAATTTAGTTCTCACGTAATTTTTGGGATTACCATAAATTTTATTCTTCTCCTTTTTCCTTTCCAATTGCCGTTTGATTTTGGGAAGATATTTTTCTACCAATTCTCGTGCCGGAACCTCTTCCGAGATTTCCGAGAGATAATCATCAATCGCTTTTTCTTCCACACCCTTTTTTAAAAGTTCCTGTTTAATTGCTACTTTTCCTCTTTTCCGAAAAGAAAGGGAATGGGCAACATAATTTTTAATAAAATTTTTATCAGAAAGATAGTCAAGTTCCTTTAAATTATTTATCACCTGCTCCACCACATTTGGAGAGTAACCTCTTTTTAAAAGTTTCTCTTTAAACTCATTTTCCGAATAATCTCTTCTTGATAAAAGCCGCAAGGAATAATCTTGTAATCTTTTTACCTGATCCGTCTCGATAATCTTTTTCAATTCTTCTTGCGTAATGGTATCGCCAACCTCCAACGCAAATTTTCTAACTGTTGATTTTAGAAAGGTGCCAACATTTTTTTTATCAAGAAAAAGAGTATAGTAACGACCATTTTTTGATTCTTTTAATTGGGTTACCTTATAATCAATTTTCTCTTTTTTCATCTTTATCCTCCTTTTTTTCTTTTAGGGTTAATTGATAAATCTTATTTTCTAATTCTTGAGAAATCTTGGGATTTTTAAAAAGAAATTCAATTGCTTGTTCTCGACCTTGACCAATTTTTGTCTCTCCATAAGAGAGCCAAGCACCACTTTTTTGAATAATTCCCAAATTAACACCTAAATCAATTATCTCACCTTCCTTTAAAATTCCTTTACCATAAATAATATCAAACTCCGCCTCTCTAAAAGGTGGTGCCAATTTATTTTTCACTACCTTTACTTTCGTCCGATTGCCTATTGTCTCTTCACCTTTTTTTATACTGCCAATCCTTCTGATTTCTAATCTTAAACTGGCGTAAAATTTTAAAGCAAGCCCTCCGGGAGTGGTTTCAGGATTAGCAAAAGCTCCAACACCAATTTTATAACGTATTTGATTAGTAAAAATCGCACAGGTCTGAGATTTATGGATAACACTGGTTAATTTTCTTAATGCCTGAGACATCAATCTTGCTTGCACACCGATTTGGGCATCACCCATTTCACCCTCTACTTCTACGCGTGGCACTAAGGCAGCAACTGAATCTACTACGAAAACATCTAAAGCGCCGCTTCTTGTTAAAATTTCCGCAATCTCTAATGCTTGTTCGCCAGTATCCGGTTGAGAGATATATAAATTTTCTAATTCTACACCTAAATCTCGAGCATAAGAGGGGTCAAAGGCATGTTCGGTATCAATAAAAGCACATAAACCTCCTCTTTTTTGGGCTTGGGCAATAATCGAAAGGGCTAAAGTTGTTTTGCCACTTCCTTCCGGACCAAAAATCTCAACAACTCGACCACGAGGTACACCACCTATTCCAGTTGCCACATCCAAAGAGAGAGAACCAGTAGGAATCACCTCCACTTCCACACCGATGCCCTTTTCTCCCAACCTCATTACGGCTCCTTTGCCGTAACTTTTCTCAATTTGGGAAAGTGCCATCTGTAACGCTTTTAACTTTTCCTTTATATTATCCTTTTTCATTTATCTCCTCCATTAAATTTTTACTTTTAAATTTTACCAAATTTTTTTAAAATGTCAATATTAAGAGAATAGGAATGGAGAAATTGAAAAGGAGTGTTATCTATTATGTAGATACTTATTTTGCCAAATAGGTAATGTCAAGTTTTCTAAATTTTTGTCGTAATTTACCATCTCTTCTATATATTTTTTGTCAATCTCATTAGGAGCATAATCAATTGGTCTTGCTCCATATTCCTCAATCATTTTCTTGGCAGTCAAAAAATGGTCTCTTATCGGACAAGGTCTTAACCAATCGCCACTTACTTTGCCACCCGATAAAAACCCATACCTTTTCTGCCACTCTCTTATTTTCTTAAAAAAGGGCGTAAATAAAACATCATTTATCATCCCACCCTGATTGTAAATATCTATTATATTACTCACCGCATATGGAAAAAAGACACAAGGCGCACAGTCTCCATGCCAATTAATATGAAAATATCC
>JBDRVL010000040.1:0-6100 GCA_039801845.1 Caldifarciminota bacterium
TTAGCACCTTTAATTCAAAGAATTTTTTCTCTACCAAGTGGCTTATGTGTTTTAAATGGTGGAATTATACTCGCTCTAATGTGTTTACCAACAATTATTTCTATTTGTGAAGCAAGTATCTCTCAGGTTCCTTTAATTTATAAAGAAGCGAGCTATGCTTTGGGAGTCTCCCGCTTTCAAACTACCTTAAAGATTGTTTTTCCCACGGCAAAATCAGGAATAATTGCTGGAATTTTATTAGGCTTTGGTCGGGCAATTGGCGAAACAATGGCAATGTTAATGGTATTGGGAAACTCACCAATAATTGCCAAATCTCTCTTTCAACCAACAAGAACTTTAACAACTACAATTGCTATTGAAATGGGCGAAACTGCAAAAAATACTCCTCATTTCTTTGCTTTATTTATGCTTGGAGTAATTTTATTTATTATCTCTTTTATTGTTAATTTAATCGGTAACTATTTTGCTCAAAAAAGGATAAAGTTAGTAATATGAAGTTGAGAAGTTCTTTTTATTTTTATCTTTTAGCTATTCCTTTATTTCTTTTTCTTTTTACAATTATCTTTATAACTGTTTATTTGATTGCCAATGGCTATCCTGTTTTTAAATTCCATTTCTTATTTTCTTATCCAGAAGAACAAATGACTCAGGGAGGTATTTTCCCAGCAATCTTTGGCTCAATTTATCTTACAATTTTTGCCTTTATTTTTGCTGTTGTTCCTTCTCTTTTATCAGGAATTTATTTTGCCTATTATGCTAAAGATAATCTTTTAACTTTTACTCTGCGAACTTTAATAAAAAGTTTAAGCGGTTTGCCTTCAATTGTCTTTGGTCTTTTTGGTTTAGCCTTTTTTGTCAGAACTTTGAATATTGGGCTCTCCTTACTTGCTTCTTCATTAACTTTATCAATTCTTTCTATCCCCTATTTAATTACTACCACTGAAGAGGGTCTTTTAAGTGTTCCTCATACCTTTTATGAGGCAGCAATTGCTTTGGGTATACCCAAATGGACAGCCATTAGAAAAATAATTTTGCCTGAAGCAAAACCAATCTTACTTTCGGGAATCTTCCTTGCCTTTGCTCGATTAATTGGTGAAGTGGCACCTATTCTTTTCACTGGTGTCGCCTTTTATTTAAAGAAAATTTCTCTTTCTCCTTTAGATAGATTTATGGCTCTTCCCTATCATATTTATATCCTTGCTACCCAACACGAAAAGATTTTAAAAGTAAGACCAATTGCTTTTGCCTCTTCTTTGGTTTTACTTTTCTTTGCTCTTTTTTTTGGAATTATTGCTTATATTTTAAGAATGAGAATAAAAAAATATTATTAAGATGAAAACAAAAATCAGATTTGAAAATTTCTCTCTTTGGTTTGGTGAAAAACAGATTTTAAAAAATATTAATTTAGAAATTCCGGAAAAGAATGTAACCGCAATTATGGGACCTTCCGGTTGTGGAAAAACAACTCTTTTACGTTCAATTAACCGAATGAATGATTTAATTCCCAATGTAAAAGTCTGCGGAAAGGTTTTTATTGACGAAGAGAATATCTATAGCGAAAATATCAACCTTTTAGCTTTGAGGAAAAAAATTGGGATGGTTTTCCAAAAACCAAATCCTTTTCCTAAATCGATTTACGAAAACATTGCTTTTGGTCTAAAAGTTCATAAATTTAAAAATATCAAAGAAAGAGTAATTAAAGCCTTAATTGATGCCAACCTTTACGATGAGATAAAAGATAATCTCTATCAAAGCGCCTTAAATCTCTCCGGCGGCCAACAACAAAGACTTTGTCTTGCGCGGGCGATTGCTATTGAACCGGAGATTATCTTATTAGATGAACCCGCCAGTGCCTTAGACCCAATCGCTACCGCTAAATTGGAAGAACTTATCCATAAATTAAAGAAAGATTATACGATTGTGATCGTTACCCACAATATGCAACAAGCGGCAAGGGTTTCTGATTATTGTGCCTTTATGTATTTAGGCGAACTTGTCGAATTTGGCAAAACCGAAGATATTTTTGTCCGACCAAAAGATAAAAGAACCGAAGATTTTCTTTTGGGAAAATATGGTTAATATTGACAATTTTCTTAAAATTTTCTATAATTAAACATGTTAGAAGAAAAGTTGACAATTTTGAAGGAGAAGATTATTGAATATGCAACCCATATTGAAAAAATGTTGGAAAAGGCAATGAAAGGATTATTGGATAAAGAAAAGGAGATTTTAAAAACAGTTATTGAAGAAGACGAAAAGAAGGCAAATGATTTAGAGATTGAAATTGATGAACTTTGTATCGATTTGATTGCCCTTTATCAACCAAAAGCAAAGGATTTGCGAACAATCCTTATGATTTTAAAGATGAATAATGATTTTGAAAGGATTGGTGACCACATTGTAAATATTGCCCAGAGTGCAGAATTTCTTATTGAAAGAGAGCCGGTAAAACCTTTGATTGATATCCCCAGAATGGCTAATGAGGCAAGTAAGATGCTAAAAGATGCGGTAAGGGCTTTTATGGAGGAAAATTCAATCTTAGCAAAAAATGTTTGCGAAAGAGATTTTTTAATTGATAATCTGCGTGACCAAATTTTTCGGGAACTATTTACCTATATGCTCTCTGACCCAAGAACAATTGAAAGGGCTTTTCATTTAATTAGAATCACCCAGAACTTAGAAAGAATTGCCGATCTCTCTACCAATATCGGCGAAGATGTTATCTATATTGTAGAAGCAAAGGTTATTAAGCATCATAAAGAGATTTAATTATCCACAAAAATAATTTGACTTTTTATTTTTTTCTCTTATAATTTAAAGACTATGAAAAATCATAACAGATATGAATGTGTAATAATTTTGAGTGAAAAAATGTCAGAAGAAGAGATAAATAAAATTGATAACGATTTAAAAAATATCTTTAAAAATTGCGGCGCTGAGAATATTATTTTAGATAAAAAAGAGAAAAAAAAATTTGCCTATCCAGTCAAAAAATTAGAATATGGTTATTATCTTTTTTATAAATTTGAGTCACCCTCCGATACAATTGAAAAAATTAAAGAAAATATTAAACATAATGAAAATATTTTAAGGAGTTATTTTATTAATTATGGCCGAGATTAGATTAGGAAGAATTAATTATGTGATTTTAATGGGCAGGGCAACTGTTGATCCCACTTTACGTTATAATCCCAAAGGGATACCTTTTTTAAATTTCCAGATCGCCGTTAATCGGGTGTATCGGGACAAAGAAAGTAATGAATGGAAAGAAGTGGCTAATTTTTTTACGGTTGTTACTAGTGGTCCCCAGGCTGAAAGGTTACAAGATAGACTTAAAAAAGGAAGCGCCATAATTGTCGAGGGTGAATTGAGGAGCCGAAGTTACGAAAAGGAAAACGGAGAAAAAAGAAATGTCGTTGAAATTTTTGCCCGTCGGATTCAAATTCTTGATAAATTTACTCCTGAAGAAATAAGTGAAGAAACTCCTGAAGATATTATTTTGCCCGACGATAATCTCGATGACCTACCTTTCTAAAAATGGCTAAGGAAAGAAAAAAAGAAACAAAAAAAATCCGTGAAACGCCTCTTATTTATTTCAAAAGAAATAATTATTTATTATTGATTTTGGGTATTATTGCGATTATTTTGGGTTATATTATTTTAAGCACCGGCGACATCACAATTGCTCCCATTTTACTTGTTTTGGGTTATTGTGTTCTTATTCCTCTCGCCCTCCTTTTAAAATTTAAATGAAACTAAAAGGCGAAAGAGAGATTAATAAAAAAATAAGAAACCTTGCCCAAAAAATCTATAAAAAACATAAAAAAAATCTTGATGCCTTATGTCTTATTGGTATAAAAAGGCGAGGAATAAGTATTGCCCAAAGGCTAAAGTATGAATTAGAAAAGTTTACTAATATAAAAATTCCAATTGGTGCCTTAGATATCAGTTTTTATCGCGATGATTTGCAGATGATTGCTTTATCACCAATTGTCCGCGGTAGCGAAATAAATTTTTCTATCCAAGATAAGATTATAATTTTAGTTGATGATGTAATCTATACCGGTCGAACAATCCGGGCAGCTTTAAGCGAAATCCTTGACTACGGAAGACCAAAGAAGATAGAATTACTTGTTTTAGTAGATAGGAATTATCGAGAACTACCTATTCAGCCTGATTATGTGGGCTTCAGATTGAAAGTGAAAAAAGAAGATTTAATTGATGTCTTTTTAAAAGAAGAAGATGAAAAAGAAGGAATTTATTTAAAAAGAAGGTGAAGCATTTATTATCGGTTAATGATTTAAGTGAAAAAGATATTTATAAAATCTTTGAATATGCCTCCCAATTTGAAGAGGTTTTAAAAAGACCAATCCCAATTGTCCCTTCTTTAAAAGGAAAAACAGTTTTAACTCTTTTTTATGAACCTTCAACAAGAACCCAAACTTCTTTTACTTTAGCTTGTAAAAGATTATCCTGTGATGTGGTAAATTTCTCATTTTCTGGTTCTTCTATTCTTAAAGGAGAAAGTTTACTTGATACTGTTAAAAATATCTTAAAGATGAAGATTGATGGAGTTGTTATCCGTCATTCAGTTGCCGGTGTTCCCCACTTTCTTGCCTACCGTTTAGAGAAAGAGAGAGTTTTTGTGATTAATGCTGGTGACGGAACCAATGAACATCCAACACAAGCTTTATTGGATGCCTATACTATTTACAAAAAGTTTAGAAATTTTAAAAACCTAAGGATTTTAATTATTGGCGATATCAAGCATTCAAGAGTTGCCCATTCGGATATTCTTATTTTCCAAAAATTAGGTTGCGAAGTTTATGTCTCTTCTCCTTATTCTCTCTTACCAATAGAGTTTGAAAAAATGAATGTTTCTTATCTTCCTGATTTTCGAGAGAAGTTACATGATTTTGATTGCATCATCGCTTTAAGGGTTCAAAAAGAAAGACACAATTTAAGTTATTTATCATCTATTAGGGAATATCACCTCTTATACGGAATTAAAAAAGAGGATTTAAATAAAATGAAAAAGAATGCTCTTTTAATGCATCCAGGACCGGTTAATTGGGGGATTGAACTTTCTTATGATGTTTTAGAAGATGAGCGCTGTGTAATCTTAGACCAGGTTTTTAATGGTGTAGCAATTAGAATGGCGGTAATTTTTTTATTACTTCAAGAAAAATATGAAAATCGATAATCTCTCGGAATATCTTTTATTAAAAAATGGTATCCTAATTGATTTAGATAGAAAAGAAAAAAAAGAAGTTGATATCTTAATAAAGGAAGGTAAAATTGAAAAAATTGCTAAAGGTATTGAAAAGAAAGAGAAGTTTAAAACTATTGATATTAAAAATTGCTATATCTTTCCTGGATTAATCGATCTTCATACCCATTTAAGAATACCAGGTAGAGAGGATGAGGAGACAATCGAAACTGGCACAAAAGCAGCAATTGCTGGTGGTTTTACAAGAATATGCTGTATGCCCAATACTTGCCCACCGTTAGATAATGAGTCTTTAATTACTTATTTAATAGAGGAAAATAAAAAATATAATTATTGTGATTTGTATCCGGTTGCTTGTGCAACAAAAAAGCGAGAAGGAAAAGAAATTTGTGATTACTATCTTTTAAAAAATGCTGGAGCAGTTGCCATTTCAGATGATGGCTCACCCATCTCCTCTTCTCAAATTTTAAGATTGGTTTTAGAATATGCCAAAACTTTTGACCTTCCCTATTTTAGCCATTGCGAAGATAAGGAATTGGCTCAAGGGGTTATCAATGAGAGTTTTATATCTTATCAACTGGGATTAAGAGGAATACCCGATATATCAGAAACTATCTTTGCCTTCCGGGATGTCCTTATTGCCAATTATGTAAAAAGTAAAATCCATCTTTGCCATATTTCTTCTAAAAAAACAATCCAAATTTTAAGATTTTTAAAAGAGAATAACTACCAATTTACTTGTGAAACCGCTCCCCATTATTTTACTTTAACTGAAAAGGATATAAAAAATTACGACACTAATTACAAAGTAAATCCACCTTTAAAAAAAGAAGAAGATAAAGAAGAGATAAAAAAGGCATTAAAAGAAGG
>JBDRVL010000041.1:0-5939 GCA_039801845.1 Caldifarciminota bacterium
TGACCAGTTAATAAATTTTTCAATTTGGTTTTTACAAAAGCCCTTCTTTGGGCAATTTTTATTCTTTGGTATTCTATCACTTCATAATAACCGTCTTCTAATTTAATAATTGTGCCGAAACGAAAATCATTGGGTGTAATCATCTTTCCCTCCTTTTACAAAACTAAAAGATTTTTCTCACTTTGGGAAAGAAAAATAACATCTTTTTCTCTAAAAAGAAGCAAATCTTCAATCCTCACTCCACCAATATGAGGAAGATAGATACCAGGTTCAATGGTAAAAATCATATTTGCTTTTATTCTATCCTTAGAAAGAAAAGAAACCCAAGGCTTTTCATGAACCTCTAAACCAACTCCGTGACCTAAACCGTGACCAAAATATTTATCATAACCCTTATCTTTTATATAATTCCTTGCCTGAAAATCAAGGTCTTTTGTCTTTATCTTCTTATTATTTAAAAGAAAATCAATCGCTTTTTTTTGGGCATCGTAGACAATCTGATAAATCTTTTTAAGTTCGTTATCAATCTTTCCCAAAAATACCGTTCTGGTCATATCGGAACAATAGCCATTATATTTTGCACCAATATCAATCACAATCGCTTCACCAAATTTTATCCTTTTATCACCTGCCCGGGCATGCGGTAAAGCCGAATTCTCACCACTGGCAACAATCACAGGGAAAGCAATATCTCCTTCTTTTCTAAATTCGCTTTCAATAAACAAGGCTAAATCCTTTTCCCTAACTCCTTCCTTTATTTCATTTAATAACTTTTTAAAAACCTCATCAGTAATCCTTGCGGCTTTACTTATTAAATTTATCTCCTCCTCATCTTTTATTGCCCTTAATTCTTCTTTTATAAAATTGGGTAAGGGTATAATTTTTGTCTTTTTCTTTCTCTTTTTAAAGTAGTTTAAAAGTTTATTATAATTATCAAGATTAATACTTTCCTTTTCAATCCCTAAAATTTTAATTTTCCAAAGTTCTTTTGGTGGTGAAGTAAAGAAATTCTTTTTAATAATAATTATCTTATCAGCACTAACCTCTCTTTCACTTTGCAACTCGTATCTAAAATCGGTATAAAAATATACCTTATTATCAAAAAATAAAAGATAACCATTGCTACCACTAAATCCCGAAAGATAACGAATATTAACCAAGTCAGTAACCAAAAAACCATCTAAATTATTTTTAAAAATATATTGAAAAACTTTCTTTTGTCTATCTTTATAAATTTCTTTCATTGAAATATTTTAAACAAGAAGCTTATTTAAGTCAATCAAATTGACATTAAAGGAAAATTTGCCTATATTTTATTTTTAGTGGTGGGATGAGGCGGTCGCGGTGGGCTTTAGGCTCACTGAGGAAACTCCGGACTCATGCCAACCCGGATACCTCGGGCAACCGAGGGCTATTCTGCCGCAAGGCAGGATAGACGGAAAGTGTCACAGAAACGTAAACCGCCAGCGGTCCCACAGATGTGGGATGCGGGCAAGGGTGAAACAGTGCGGTAAGAGCGCACTACCTTGTCTTGTAAGGGACAAGGTGGACAAACCCTATCCGGAGCAAGGTCAAATAAGGGGCGAGAGGTTGGTTGGCACTCGTTTAAGCCCCGGGTAGACCGCGTCAGATAAATGACCGCCTAAAACAGAATCCGGGTTATCGTCCCACCACCTATTTACACAATTCTATAAACTGCTTGCCTTATTCTCCAAAAAATAAATAAGACCAATTTTTAACACCTTCTTTTAAATATTATGTATAAAGTAATTTCAAGCCTCTTTTTTGTGATTTTATATACTTATCTCCATTTCATTGTCATACCTTACTATGCTTTTATTTATTTTTGTAAGGCAGTCTTCTCACCCAGTACATCCCTAATAGGTCATTTAAGCCCTACATAATCCTTAAACATAAACTTATTATTAAAGCCATTAATAAGAGTATAGTTATAAGCACTAATAAAAGTATTATTATTACTGTTAATAAAGGCATTATTATTCCCATTAATAATAATCTTATTACCCATATACCTAAGTCCTACCCTGTATCATCCCCCCAATAGGGATTTTTCTTTCCCTATTTTATAATTCCTAAATATCATTATTTTTTAACCATCACCTATAATATAGGCAAAATACCTCCGCTTCAAGAAGTTTTTAATTAGTCTCAAATCCATTACGCCACTAACTCTTAAAAATAGGTAACCCAACTTGTTTCACTACCCCTAAATTCTTATCTTCTCTTTTATTAAATAAATCTTCATAATCTCCTTTTTATCTCCTTCTATATATAACGAAAAAAAGGCTTAAAGGTTACCAGTTTTTTCATAAATTTTACGATAAATTGGGATCTATTTTCATTACAGAATAGAATTTATAAAGAAAACAAAAAGGCAAAATTATCTAACATAAAAGGCATGGAAAAAATGTTTTAGAAGATTGGCAAATTTAATCCTATCCTAAATTAGCTTAAAAAATTGGAAGAATGATTTCTTTCTTTTTTCTAAATTGACAGATTTTTATATTTTGTTAAAATAGAATTAACGGGGCGTAGCGCAGCGGTTTAGCGCGCTTGGTTCGGGACCAAGAGGTCGCTGGTTCAAATCCAGTCGCCCCGATTTTTAAATATTTAATGAATATTAAGATTTTTAAACTAATTGATGAAGAGGATATCAAAAAGAAGGTTAAAGAACTGGCTGAAAGAATAAGTCAAGATTACTATAAAAAAGATTTGGTTTTGATTGGTATTTTAAAAGGTGCCTTTGTCTTTTTGGCTGATTTAATGAGAAATTTAAATATCCCTTGTTCTTGTGATTTTATTAAGGTAAGTAGTTATGGCAGTTCAACCGAAAGTTCTGGTATTATTAAAATTGTTGCTGATATATCTATTTCCATTCAAGATAAAGATGTTTTATTGGTAGAGGATATTGTTGATACCGGTTTAACTTTGAAATATCTTATTGACTATTTATCATTAAAAAAACCGAAATCACTAAAAATTTGCGCCTTACTTGATAAACCCGAAAGACATAAGATTGAAATCCCAATTGATTATCTTGGCTTTACTATTCCGAATAAGTTTGTTGTTGGCTACGGAATTGATTATGATGAGAAGTTTCGTTATCTTCCTTATATTGGTTATATTGAATTAAATGAAGAAAAATAATCTTATCTCTTTGATAAAGGCAGCGAAAGGCGAAAAGAAGGGAAGTTTGCTTATTAGAAATTGCCAACTTTTAAATATCTTTACTGGCGAAATTGAAGAGACAAATATTTTAGTTTATGATGAATATATCTGCGGCATTGGTAAGGAGTATCAAGAGGGCGAGAAGATAATTGATGCTGATAATTTATATGCCCTGCCCGGATTTATTGAGAGCCATATCCATATTGAAAGTTCTCTTCTCTCTTTAAAAGAGTTTACTTATTATGCCTTGCTTTCTGGCACAACTACTTGTGTTTGCGATCCCCACGAGATTACTAATGTCTTGGGCGTTGATGGAATAAAATATTTCTTAAAAGAGAGCAAGAATTTACCAATCACTTTTTATTTTTATTTCCCTTCTTGTGTGCCGGCAACACCTTTTGAAGATTTGCCTTTTAAAATCTCTTTTTCCTCTTTTAGCAAATTACTTAAAAATAATAGAATAATCGGCTTAGGAGAAGTGATGAATTTTTTGGGCGTTGTTAATCTTGATAAAGATTTGATTAATAAGATATATTATACTGAAAAATTTAATAAGATAATTGATGGTCATTCTCCCCTACTTTCTTCCAAAGGTTTAAATGCCTATCTCTCTTCAGGTATCTATTCTGACCATGAGATAACTAATTTAATAGAAGCGAAGGAAAAATTGAAAAAGGGGATGTGGCTAATGATTAGGGAAGGTAGCGCAGCAAAAAATTTCTTGGAGTTAAAAGAGATAATAAAACCAGATTGTATTGACCGGTTAATATTTGTTTCTGATGATATCCATCCAGAAGAACTTATTAATCTAGGTCATTTAAACCGGGTATTAAAAAAAGCAATTAATAATAATATTCCTGTCCATTGGGCAGTGAGAATGGTTAGTTTTAATCCGGCAAATTTCTTTGGTTTTAAAAGATTGGGCTTGTTGGCACCGGGTTATAAGGCTGATATAAATCTTGTGAATAACTTAAAGGACTTCCAAACAGTTTATCTTATTAAAAATGGTAAAATGGTTGTGGATAAGGGAAGGATTTTGGATATCAAAAAAGAAACTTACAAATCCTATTTATCTAAAAAAGTTTATAGGACTATTAAAGTAAGAAAGATAAAAGAAGATATTTTGAAAGTTGTTGGCAACAGATCTCGTTTATTACGGGTTATCAAAATTATTCCTAATCAGATTATCACTCAAGAACTCTTAACTTATCCTAAAATAGAAAATGATTTTGTTGTGAGTGATAAAGAAAGGGATATATTAAAACTGGTTGTTATTAATCGGTATAAAAAAGAGCCTCAAATTGGTATTGGTTTTGTTGCCGGTTTTAATTTAAAAGAGGGAGCTATTGCTTCTTCGGTTGCCCACGATTCTCATCATATTATTGCCTGTGGTGTGGATGACAAAAGCATCTTTTTGGCAATAAATAAAATTATCGAAGAACAAGGAGCATTGGTTGTCAGTAATAAAGAAGAAATACTTGGTTTCTTGCCTTTGAAGATTGCCGGCTTAATGTCTGATTTAAAAGCAAAAGAAGTTATTTCTTCTTTAAATTTATTACTTAACCTTACAAAAAAATTGGGATGCCAATTAGAAAATCCTTTTATTACCCTATCTTTTCTTGCTTTACCAGTTATCCCGGAATTAAAATTAACCGATAAGGGCTATTTTTCAACCAGAAATTGGCAATTTGTTAGTTTGTGGAGTTAGAAAATAAATTTTTTGTTGGTGTTATTGGTCCCAGCAATCCTACTAAAGAGATTTATCAACTTGCCTATCAAATTGGCAAAGAGATTGGTAAAAGAAACTGGATTTTGGTTTGTGGTGGCTTAGAGGGAGTAATGGAAGCGGTTGCCAAAGGAGCAAAAGAAGAAGGAGGTTTAACAATTGGTATATTACCAAATAATGATAAATCCTTTGCTAATCCCTATATTGATATTCCTATCGCTACCGGTTTAAAAGAGGCAAGAAATTTAGCAATTGTTTTAACCAGCGATGTAATAATTGCCATTGGTAAGGGCTACGGAACATTATCAGAAATTGCTTTTGCCTTAAAATATAATAAAAAGGTATTCGGCTTAAAGACCTGGAATAAAGACTTACCAATTATTAAAGTGAAAAGTATAAAAGAATTGATAAAGAAAATATTAAATCTTGCATATTAAATATTGATAGTTATAATTATTAATGAATGGAGATGATTAGAGAAAAGGCAAGAGTAGAGATTGAAATTGGCTTACACGCTAGACCAGCAGCCGAATTTGTTAAAATTGCGGAAAGATTTAAATCAAAAATAAGGGTTTGTAAGGACGGAATTTGGGCAAATGGAAAAAGTATTCTATCTTTATTAACTTTAGCTGCCGAAAAAAATAGTGAACTAATATTAGAAGCTGATGGTCCAGATGAACAAGAGGCAGTTAATGCCTTAAAAAAATTTCTAGCTAATAAATGAAAGAAAGAATTTTAAGAGGTATTCCGGTAAATGGTGATTTTAGTTACGGTGAGATAAAAATCTATCGTCCAGAACTTCCAATTATTGAAAAAAAAGAAAGGGCATCTTATGAGATCCCTCAGGAATTAGCAAGATTTGAAAAGGCAATTAGTTTAAGTAAAGAAGACTTTGAAAAGATTTACCAAAAAGTAAGAAACGAAATGGGAAAAGATATTGCCGAATTTATCAAAATTCAAATTGCCTTTCTTACTGATGAAAACGTAATTAAAGAAACAAAAGATTTTATTGAAAAAGAAAAGG
>JBDRVL010000042.1:0-5833 GCA_039801845.1 Caldifarciminota bacterium
TTCTCTTTCTTCTTCACGCATCAACCGAACAATTTCGTACTGGTTGGTTTGTGAAATCGGTTGTATCAGCAGCACTTATTGTGCTTGTTATAAGGAGCCGTAGACCTTTCTTTAAAAGTTTGCCGGGAAGATATCTCTTGTTGGCAACCAGTTTAATTATGTTGCTAACCATTATCCTGCCTTGGTTGCCGATTGGGAAACTTTTTGGTTTTGTCGGTTTACCAATTTCTTTTATTTTTGTCTTATTTATTATACTGGCTCTTTATGTGATTACTGCCGAAATAACAAAATATCTTTTTTATCGAAAGATGAACAGTAAACTGGCAAATAGGTGTTAACACATTTACTTATTTTAATTGACTTTAAGATAATTTTTAATATAATTTTATATTATGCCAATTGGTAAACGACCAATAACGATACCACCAAATGTGAAGGTGGAGTTGAAGGATAGCGAGATTTTTGTTTCCGGTCCTTTGGGGCAGTTAAATATGAAAATTCATCCGCAGGTAGATGTTATTTTGGATAACAATCAGATTGTCGTGAAAGAGAAATCTCCTAAGGTAAAGAATTTTCGGGGTTTAATGTGGGCTTTGATAAATAATATGATAATTGGTGTTACCAAAGGGTTTGAGAAAATATTGGAAGTGAGAGGTCAGGGTTATCGGGCACAAAAAACTAAAGAAGGTATTCAACTTTTTGTTGGCTTTTCCCATCCGGTAAACTTTTCGATACCGCAAGGGATTGATGTTGATATAAGGCAGGCGCCCAATCCGGACGACCCAAAAACACCGTTAATTGAAATTGTTGTTAAAGGAATTGATAAGTATCTGGTGGGTCAAGTTGCCGCCAATATTAGAAAGATTAAACCACCGGATAGATATAAAGGAAAAGGTATAAGATATAAAGGTGAAATAGTTAAACTAAAACCTGGGAAGAAAGCAGTTACTACTACCTAATTTATTAAAAATTCACCCCATTAAAAGTCCGCCATCAATTCTGATTATTTGGCCAGTTATATAACTTGCCATTTCGCTACATAAAAATAAGCAAAGATAGGCAACCTCTTCTGGTTTGCCAAATCTTTTTAAAGGAATTAATGATAAATATCTCTCTTTAATCTCTGGTTTTAAATTTTCTGTCATTGGTGTTTCAATAAAGCCAGGAGCAATAGCATTTACCGTAATATTTTTGCCGGCAACTTCTTTGGCAACACTTTTAGTAAAGCCAATAATTCCGGCTTTAGCGGCTGCGTAATTGGCTTGACCAACATTCCCCATTTCACCAATTATTGAAGCAATATTTACTATCCTTCCCCAACGTTTCTCTAAAAGATAGGGTAAAACTGCCTTTGTGAAATTAAAAGTGCCTTTCAAATTGACATCAATTACCTTTTGGAAATCTTCCTCTTCCATTTTTATTAAAAGTTTATCCCGAACAATTCCAGCATTATTGATAAGAATGTCAATACCGGAAAAGTCTTGGGCGATCTTCCTAACCACTTCTTTTACCTCTTGATAATTACTTACATCCACTTTATAGGGAAGGCTTTTGCCACCAATGATTTCTAATTCTTTAGCGGTTAACTGAGCAGTTTCTTCATTAATATCACAGACAGCAATAAAGGCTTCAAATTCGGCAAATTTTTTAGCAATTGCTTTACCAATTCCTTGTCCTGCTCCAGTAATAATTATTCTTTTCTCTTTGAAGTTGAACATACTTTTCTCCTTTTTATTTGATAATTGTAATAAATCCCTTTTTTCTTTCAACAATTCCTTCACTTGCTAATTCAATTAAATAAAGATAAATGCCACTTGCAACCTCTTTTCCTTTCTTATTTTTCATATCCCAAAATCCGCTCCTTCTTTCTGGTTTTATTTCCGTAGGGATTTCTTTTAATTCTCTAACTAAACGACCATCTAAAGTAAAAATCTTTATTTTAAAGGAAGGATATTTATCTTTTAATTTTATTGTATCAGTTGGTTCATAAGTGATTATTATATAAGGATAGTAATTCTCTTTAGAAATGAAAGGGTTGGGATAGGCATAAACCCTACCTAAAAATAAAGGCTTTATTTCAATATCACAATAGATTAGGTTATTTAGATATTTAATGTTATAAATTTTTACTCCACTGGGAGTTTTGTCATAAAAATTGGTTGTTGGAGTAGTTAAGTCATTTACTCCCAATGTATCATTTTGCCAAAAATCGTTCGCACTACCTAAATCTTTTAATAAATATCCTGCTTCTCGATCGCCTTGTAAAATTCCTACCAGAGGTTCCTTTTCATTATCATTATTACTTTTTTCTTCATTTATATGATAAATTAATAAACCTTCGTTGGGTAAGGATTGGTCAAAACCTAATTTTTTTCTATGTTCTAAAAGAAAATATTCACCTTCTCCTGTTTTATTAAAGAGCCAATCTTTTGTAGAATTTGGATTTTCTAAGATTTTTACACCGTAGGAAGAAGTAGTAGAAGAGGGGATAGGAAGTTCTTTTACTTCTTCAAGATAATTCTTTTGAATAGAATCGGGTTCTAACCAGCCTAAAAGATATTTACACCAAATAGAAGGATGGGTAGGTGAAGAACCGTAAGGTTCATTTTCATTTTTTCTTGCCCAACCACCGCTCGCCATCAAACAGAAAATTCCTAAGCCATAAGTGGAATAATCGGTGTCATATAAATCAGGTAATCCTAAAAGATGACCAAATTCGTGGGCAAAAACACCAATCGTGATAAAGGTGCCGTTTTTAAACCTTTCTGGTTGAATGGTATAAAGGTTAATATAAACACCCTCATCAGTTAAATAGGGACCTGGTGAGCCAGCACTTTGGTCGCTAAGTTCCCATTTATGAGACCAGATATCATTTTTATCTTGAGTTTCTTCAGCACCCGGTCCACTATGGACAATTATTAAATTGTCAACATAACCATCGTTATCTTCATCATATTCACGAAAATTAATATAAGGATCACAGATTTTTATTAAATCAATCACCAACCCTTGGGAGTTATGGGGATAATTTCCATAAATTCCGTAATTAGAATCCACATAATAATTATAATTGTTATTTAATCGAAACCAACCAAAAACCTCGCCGGTGATAATTAAATTTCCATAAGAAACTTCATAATAATAATCTTTTAAAGAATTGTTATTTTCATTAAATAAAAGATGGTAAAAATTTTCTTTTTCATAATGATAAAGATGGTCAGGAAAATCGACTAAAATAACGAGGAGTTTTTTTATTCCTATTGTCTTTTTTATTATTGCTGGTTTTTCAATTTGATAGGGAAATTTTATTTTTACTTTTGGTTCAATTTTCTTTTCGTATAAAAATAGGGGAGGCATTGAAAATAAAAAATTGAATAAGAATAGAAAAAAGGTAAAACGGGACAAAAGATTTACGTCTCTTTGGGAATTTCTTTTGGTTTTAAAAGCTCTTTAATTTTATCCAAAAGTTCTTTGCTATTTAATGGTTTTGTTAGATAAAAATCGGCTCCCATTTCTAATCCCCTTTCTCTATCTTCCGGATTTGTTCTTGCGGTTGCCATAATTAAGGGAATTTTTTTATATTGCTCACTAAATTTTAAAAGACGACAGACAGTATAACCATCAAGTTTGGGCAGCATCAGATCTAAGATAATCAAATCTACTTTATGTTGTCTTGCCAGGTTTAATGCCTCTAAGCCGTCACTGGCCGTAATTACTTGATAGCCAGCATTTTCCAATTGATATTTTAAAAGTTCTCTTAAATTTTCTTCGTCTTCCACCAATAAAATTTTGTATTTCTTTTCATCCATAATTTTATTTTTGAGTTAAGGGTATTAAAATATAAAAAGTGGTTCCTTTTTCTTCGTTACTTTCTACCCAAATATCTCCTTTATGCAATTTAACGATATTTTTAACAATTGTTAACCCCAAACCAATTCCTTTAACCCCTGGTTTCAATTCAACCTTTTCAAATTTTTCGAAAATCTTTTCTTGATACTCTTTCGGAATTGTTGGTCCTCGGTTATTAATTCCAATTAGTAAACAGGATAGTAAATGGGATTTTAATTTTCTTTCTTTTAAAACTGCTGAATTGGGTTCAATTTTCTGCAATGAAACTATTATTTTATTATTTTCCGGTGAATATTTAATAGCGTTATCCAGAAGATTACTAATTACTGAGGAAAAACGATCCGGGTCAATTTCTACTTTTATTTGGTAAGCAGGATATTTTTTTTCAATCTTAATATCTTTCTTTTGGAGAAAGATATTAAAACGTTCTATTGTTTTGTTAATTAATTGTTGAATATCAACAAGTTGAAAATTTAATCTTATTTTCCCAGTTTCTAAACGGGAAACTTCGATTAAATTATCAATCAAATGAAAGAGGCGCATTATTTCTTCCAAGATAATGTTAAAAAACCTTTCTCCCTCTTTTGGTAATTTATCTTTAACCATTTCTTTAATGATGACAGCAGCTTCTTTAATAGTTGTTAGGGGACTTCTTAAATCGTGGGAGACCATGGCAAAATAATCGGTCTTTAATTTTTCCAATTCCTTTAAATGAGTAATGTCGCGGAAAAACAAAATTAAAGAATCAACACCATTTTTTGTTACCGGAACAATTCTTAATTCGGTATCAATTTCAAACTTATTTTTGTGAATAATTTTTACTCCAAAATGAAGCGGTGAAAAAATATTTTCGGGTTTCTCAATTATGGAAGTTATTTTCTCTTTGTCTTGGGAACTAATCAATTCAAAGAAATTTATTTTTTTAAGTTCTTCTTCTGAATAACCGGTTAGTTCTTCTAATCGGCGGTTAGCGAGAGTAATTTTTTTCTCTTTTAATATACAGATTCCGTCAATAGCATTTTCCATAATTTCGTGATAAATATTTGTCGAAATGGCGATTTCCCTTTCTAATTCTTTCTCTTTTTCTAAAGTAAAAAAGGCAAGCAGATAGCCCAACAATTCCTTTTCTTTTATTACCGGTGAAAAGAAACAACGAATAGGTAAATAATTGGTTTTAATACGAAAATCAAGAGAGAAATTTCGATTACGATTTTCCCGAAAATATTCTTCTACCCACCTTCTATCTTCTTCAACGATTATTTCTGACCAATTTTTATTGATTAAATTATCTTCGGATAAGTGGGAAAGAGAAAAGAAACTTTTATTGACAAATTTTATAATGCCCTCTTTATTTAAATAAATAAAACCAAATTGTAAAGAATCGCCAAAAATATTTAAAAAATCTTCAAGCATTTATTTAATTTTAAAAATAATTGTCTAAAAATCAATATTTATTTAATAATTACCAATTTTTTAATTTTTTTATTTTCTTTAATAAAATATACTCCTTTTTTTAGTTTTCCTTTTTTTACTTCCTGACCATTGATATTAAAAGTTTTTTTCTCGCAAAAGTTTTTTAGTTTTGTTTTGTAATCTTCATAATTTCTTATATCACTTGTGGTACCAATAGCAAAAGGACGAATAGTTAATGTGGAAACAGTATCGGTAGAAGTAATTAGAGTTAACTTTAAATAGCAATTATTACTAATAACATTCGGTATTTGCCATTGATAAAAGCCAGTATTAGGAAAAGAATCGGTAAGAGTAATAAATGGTCCATTAGGTCCATTAGCAGAAAACTCAATTTTTACAAAAGAGGGGTTTTGGGGATGATTGGGTACAGCCGAGAGCCACCTAATAAAATTAACTGAATTAGGTTGAAATCTTTCATAACCTTTAGGAAAAACTGGAAAGATATTTAAATTTTCTGGTATTGATGTCTCTTTAAAAAATCTTGCCCGATTTCGATAATTGGGCCAAGTTC
>JBDRVL010000043.1:0-5779 GCA_039801845.1 Caldifarciminota bacterium
AATTTTCTCCTCAATCTGTTGATACAAAACTTCATTCACATTAATTTTTGTTTTACAATTTGGACAGATAATAATATTTTCATTCATTAAAAAACCTCCTTTTAAGAAATTTAATTAAAAAATCTTTGATTGATATTCACCAAAAACCTCACGAAAAACATCAGAAATTTCACCAACCGTAGCACCATTTCTTACTGCCTCAATCACTGCTGGCATAATATTTTCTTCACTTTGTGCTCTTTCTTTTAATTTTTTAAGCGCCTCTTTTAATTTTATCTGGTTGCGATTATTTTTGTAATCTTCTAAATCCTTAATCCTTTTTCTTTCTAATTCTTCATCAATTTTTAAGATTTCGTATTTCTCTTTCCTTTCTTCTCGAAAACAATTTACACCCACAACCTTCCTTTTGCCGCTTTCTAACTCTTTCTGATATTCATAGGCACTTTCATTTATTTTCTGTTGAATATAACCAATCTCCACTGCTTTTGTTGCACCACCAATTTTTTCAATCTCATTGATAATCTCTTCTGCTTGCCTTTCAATCTCGTCGGTTAAACTTTCTATAAAATAAGAACCAGCCAAGGGATCACAAACATCAGCCACACCACTTTCATAAGCCAAAATCTGTTGGGTTCTTAAAGCAATTGTGACTGCCTTTTCTGTCGGCAAGGAAAGGGCTTCATCAAAAGAATTTGTATGAAGACTTTGGGTTCCACCCAATACTGCTGCTAATGCCTGATAGGCAACACGGATAATATTATTCTCCGGTTGCTGGGCAGTTAAAGTTACGCCACCAGTTTGGGTATGAAATCTTAACCGACAAGCCTCATCATTTGCTTTGTATTTCTCTCTTAAAATTTTTGCCCATAATCTTCTTGCTGCCCGAAATTTTGCCACTTCTTCAAAAATATTTGAATGGGCAGCAAAGAAAAAGGAAATCCGGGAAGCAAATTTATTTATGTCAACCCCTTTATTAACCACCTCTTTTATATATTCTAAACCATCAGCCAAAGTAAAAGCAACCTCCTGAACTGCATTGGCGCCCGCTTCTCTAATATGATAACCAGAAACACTTATTGGATTAAACCTTGGTAGATTCTCATTACACCAGATAATAATATCACTTACTAATCTTATTGAAGGTCTTGGCGGAAAGATATAACAACCCCGAGCAATATATTCTTTTAAAATATCATTTTGTACAGTTCCACTTAAATTTTTTAAATCAGCACCCTGCTTTTCTGCCAAGAGATAATACATCGCCAAGATAATACAACAAGTAGCATTAATTGTCATTGAAGTAGAAATCTTATTTAAATCAATCCCTTTAAATAGAACTTCCATATCTGCTAAAGAAGAAATAGCAACACCAACTTTACCAACTTCACCCTTTGCCCTTGGATGGTCAGAATCATAGCCAAGTTGTGTAGGCAAATCAAAGGCAACGGAAAGCCCTGTCTGACCTTGGGATAGAAGATAATGATACCTTCTATTCGTCTCTTCCGCTGTACCAAAACCAGCATACTGCCTCATCGTCCATAGCCTTGAACGATACATTGTCGGATGAATACCTCTCGTAAAAGGAAACATTCCCGGTAAAGATAATTTCTCTTCATATTTTTCAATATCATAATCTAACGGAGTATAAACCGGTTTTATCGGAATTTTTGAAGTCAAACTAAATTCTTTCTCTCTTTCCGGTAATTTCTTAATAGACTCTTCATATATCTTTTGCCAGTTTTTAAGTAATTCCTCCAATCTCTTTTTCTCCATCATTTCAATTATAAAAGATAATTAATTTTTGTCAAAAAGATAAAAAAGGTAAGAGGATTTTAAAATTTGCATTTCGTGCAAAAATTTTTTAATCAAAAATTTATTATAAGTCATTGATTTTTAAATATTTATCTTAAATTTAATATAAAGATAGGGAACGTCTCCCTCTATGCTTTTATGTTCGTCTTAAAAAGTGTATTAATTATCGTCTTCGTAGAAGTTTTATTATTAATTTTCAAAGGTATCCTATTATTCAACCTCATAAGTATATTATTATTCATCTTCAAAAGTTTATTGTCAATAATTTTTCCAAAGGTATTATTAATAAACTTCCTGAGTCTATGGAGATTAGTATTAGCAGATATTTTATTTAGATTAATAACCCTACAGATACTACTAGCAAATAGCTTGTTCCTTACAATTCTTGGGAAAATTAAAATAAGGGAAATCTTTCTGCTTATTTTTAAAGTATAGAACTAACTGCTATATAGCTACCTATTATTACAAAAAAAGAAGGGAGATAATTATAAGGGAATATTACCGTGTTTTTTCTCTGGATTTTCTAATTTCTTATTTTTTAATAATTCTAATGCCCAAATAATTTTTTCTCTTGTATCTTCAAACATTATAATCTCATCAATATAACCAAGTTCTGCTGCCTTAAAAGGATTATTAAATTTCTCTTCATATTCTTCAATCAATCTTTTTTTCAATCCTTCTTTATTTTCGGCAGATTCTATCTCCTTTTTGAAGATAATATTTACTGCTCCTTCGGCACCCATTACGGCAATTTCAGCGGTCGGATAGGCAAAATTGAAATCTCCGCGGATATGCTTAGAAGACATAACATCATAGGCACCGCCATAGGCTTTTCTTACAATAACAGTAATTTTTGGTACGGTCGCTTCACAATAAGCATATAACAATTTCGCACCATGTCTAATTATTCCACCATATTCCTGAGCAGTGCCTGGCAAAAAACCCGGAACATCAACAAAGGTTATTATCGGAATATTAAAACAATCTAAAAATCTTACAAACCTTCCGGCTTTGATAGAAGCATTTATATCCAAACAACCGGCTAAATATTTTGGTTGATTAGCAACAACACCAACAACTTCACCATTCATTCGAGCAAAGCCAATAATAATATTTTTTGCCCAATCTTTCTGAACTTCAAAAAATGTCCCTTTATCAACAACTTCCTCAATTATTGGAAGCATATCATAAGACTTTCTTGGATCATCGGGAAGTATTTCTTTAATTTTTGGTGTCTTTCTTTTTGGATCATCGTTAGTTTCTATTCTTGGTGGCTTTTCTTTATAATTTAAAGGCAAATAAGAGAATAATTTTCTTGCAATCATCAATGAATCTCTATCATCTTTTCCTTTAAAATGAGCAACGCCGGAAACCTGCGTATGGGTATCGGCACCACCAAGTTTTTCCATCGTAACCTCTTCTCTTGTTACTGCCTTAATAACCTCTGGACCAGTAATAAACATAAAACTTGTGTTTTCGGTCATAATAATAAAATCGGTTAAGGCTGGCGAATAAACTGCACCACCAGCACAAGGTCCCATTATTATTGAAATTTGAGGAACAACTCCTGATGCTAAGGTATTTCTTAAAAATATTTCAGCATAACCTCCTAAAGAAGCAACCCCTTCTTGAATCCTTGCTCCACCTGAGTCATTTAAACCAATAATTGGAATACCAACTTCCATTGCTAAGTCCATAATTTTACAAACCTTTTCGGCAAATACTTTCGAAAGAGTTCCGCCAAAAACCGTAAAATCCTGGGAAAAAATTGCGACATCCCTGCCATCAATTTTACCAAAGCCAGTAACCACCGCATCGCCATAAAACTTCTTTTTATCCATCCCAAATTCTACACAATCATGAACTCTTAATCTATCCACTTCCTGAAAACTATCTTTATCCAACAAAATTTCTAATCTTTCGCGTGCGGTCAGTTTTCCGGCTTCGTGCTGTTTTTGAATCCTTTCCTCTCCGCCACCCTTTAAAGCCAATTCGTTTCTTTTTTTTAACTCCTCAATTATTTTTTTATATCTTTCCATAAAGAGAGAGGCGGCGCCGGGATTTGCACCCGGGAATAGCGGTTTTGCAGACCGCCGCCTTAGCTGCTTGGCTACGCCGCCATAAAAGAATTTTAAATAAAATTTATTTTTGGTCAATAAGTTAAACAAATTTAATAAATATTTATTGACAAAATTTTCTTCTTTTGTTATAATTATTTTATAAGGGATGTTAGGTAAAGATTAAATTTATGGGATTAACTACTCTTTTAACTAAATTATTTGGTGGCACAAAAAATGAAAGAGAATTAAAAAGACTTTTGCCAATTGTTGAACAAATTAATAATTATTTTGAAAAGTTTAAAGGTCTAAAAGAAGAAGATTTTAAGAAAAAGACTGAAGATTTTAAGAAAAGAATTTCTGAGGGAGAAAGTTTAGATTCAATTTTACCTGAGGCTTATGGGTTGGTAAAAGAAGTTTGTCGAAGACTTTGTGGTAAAAAATGGCTTGTCTGCGGTATTGAAACCACTTGGGATATGGTTCCTTATGATGTTCAATTATTAGGTGCTATTGTCCTTCATCAAGGAAAGATTGCGGAAATGAAAACCGGTGAAGGAAAAACTTTGGTTGCCACAATGCCTTTATATCTCAATGCCTTAACCGGTAAAAATGTCCATTTAGTAACAGTAAATGATTATTTAGCAAAAAGAGATAGAGAATGGATGGGACCGGTATATGAAACCCTTGGTTTAACCGTTGGTTGTATCCAACAAGGAATGGAGACTGAAGAAAGAAAAAAAGAATATAACTGTGATATTACCTATGGAACTAATAATGAATTTGGTTTTGATTATCTTCGTGACCATATGGTTTTAAGATGGGAAGAAAAGGTCCAAAGGGGACATTATTATGCAATTGTTGATGAGGTTGATTCTATTTTAATTGATGAAGCAAGAACACCTTTAATTATTTCTGGTCCGGTTGAAGAGGAGGGAAAAAATATTTATCGGGAATTAGTTTCGGCGGTTAGAAATTTATATAATTTACAAACTGTTTTGGTATCACGAATTGTTGAGGAGGGAACGAAGTTATTAAAAAAAGGAGAAATAAGAGAGGCTGGAATAAAATTCCTACAGGCAAAAAGAGGCTCGCCAAAAAATACCCAACTCTTAAAAGCCGAAAGAGAAGTAGAAATAAAAAAACTGATTGAAAAAACTGAATTAGAATTTATTCGCGAGAAAAAGATTTATGAATTAGATGAAGAACTTTATTATGTTACCGATGAAAAAGACCACAGTATTCGACTAACCGAAAAAGGTAGAAAACAGTTGATTGAATATCTTAGAGACCCAGACTTTTTCTTATTGCCCGATTTAGCTATTGAAACCAAAAAGATAGAAGAAGATACTAATTTAACTCCGAAAGAAAGGATATTTGAAAAAGAAAGATTATATGAAATCTACGCTAAGAAAAGCGAAAAACTTGCTGCCTTAGAGGCGCTCCTTAAAGCCTTTGACCATTTCAAAAGAGATGTTGATTATATCATCCAAGATGGTAAAGTTATTATTGTTGATGAGTTTACCGGTCGTTTGATGCCGGGAAGAAGATTTTCTGACGGTATTCACGAGGCTTTGGAAGCAAAGGAGAATGTAAAAGTTCAAGCTGAAACTCAAACGTTGGCAATGATTACCTTACAAAATTATTTCCGACTTTATAAAAAACTTGCTGGAATGACCGGAACCGCAGCCACCGAAGCAAAAGAGTTTTGGGATATTTATAAATTGGATGTGGTAGTAATACCAACCCATAAGCCGGTTAGAAGAATTGATGCGCCCGATATTATATATAAAACGAAAAATGAAAAATATAAGGCAATTTTAGATGAGATAGAAAAATGGCATAAGGAAGGAAGACCAATTTTGGTTGGCACCACCTCAGTAGAGGTATCTGAATTATTATCAAGAATGTTA
>JBDRVL010000044.1:0-5689 GCA_039801845.1 Caldifarciminota bacterium
ATAAAGAGATTTTAGAATATATAAGTAAAAGAGTAGGAAAGGCTTATCGAATAGGAATTACTGGTCCCCAAGGAAGTGGTAAAAGTACTTTAATTGCCAAATTAACTAAGAGATTATTAAACAGATATAAAGAGATTGGCATAATTGCCTGCGACCCATCTTCACCATTTTCTTATGGTGCCTTATTAGGCGACCGAATAAGGATGGCTGAAATTTTTTTAGAAAAAGGGGTTTTCATTAGAAGTATGGCAACGCGGGGAAGTTTAAATGGCTTAGCCTATAAGACAAAAGAAGTAGCTGACATATTAGATGCCTTTGGCAAAGAGATTATTATCATTGAAACAATTGGTGTTGGTCAAGTAGAAGTAGAAATCAGTAATTTAGTAGATACGACGATTGTCATTTTTGTTCCGGAATCAGGAAATGGAATTCAGATTTTAAAAGCCGGTCTAACAGAGATTGGCGATATTTTTGTAATTAATAAATCCGATAGAATAGGTGCTGATATTTTATTTTATGAGTTAAAAAATTTGATAGAAATGTCTTATCAAAATAGCAAATGGAAACCACCAGTAATTTTAACTCAGGCAGTCAATAATTATGGCATTGAAGAACTTGAAAAGGAAATTGTTAATCATTATAATTATCTTATTGAAAATAACATTTTGGAGGAAAAAAGGAAAAAGGCAATAATTAGAGAATTAACCAACAATTTAGAAAATGAGATTTTAAAAATTTTCTGGCAGAATGAAAAAGTGAAAAAATTGTTTGAGGAGGTTTTAAAAGAAGTTTGGGAAAAGAGACTCACAATTGAGGAGGGAGTCAAGAAATTAATAAAGGAGGTAAAGTATGAATGATAAAGAATGGGAAGAGTTAGAAAAGGCATATGAAGAATGGGAAAAAAAGATTAAAGATTTACCCCAATGTACTTTACCTTTATTTAAGACTCTTTCTGACATTCCTTTAAAATTAGTTTATACACCTTTAGATATTAAAGATTTTGATTATTTAAGAGATTTAGGTTTACCAGGAGAATATCCTTTTACGAGAGGGATAAGACATACAATGTATCGGGGAAGGTTTTGGACAATGCGGCAGTTTTCTGGATTTGGAACAGCCGAAGATACCAATAAAAGATTTAAATTCTTATTATCCCATGGAGAGACAGGTTTATCAGTAGCTTTTGATTATCCTACCCTATTAGGAAGAGATTCTGACGACCCAATGGCAAAAGGTGAAGTTGGTGTTTGCGGAGTGGCGATTTCTTCATTAAGAGATATGGAAATTCTTTTTGACGGCATTCCTTTAGACGAAGTATCTACTTCAATGACGATTAATGGTCCGGCAGCAGTTATTTGGGCATTTTATTTGATTACTGGTGAAAAACAAGGAGTACCTTTTTATAAATTAAGAGGAACTATTCAAAATGACATTCTAAAAGAATATATTGCCCAAAAATCTTATATTTTTCCACCAGAACCTTCATTAAGAATTATTGTTGATATAATGGAATTTGCCTCTAAGGAAGTGCCAAAATGGAATACGATTTCTATTAGTGGCTATCATATTCGCGAAGCAGGTTCAACAGCGGTTCAGGAACTTGCTTTTACTTTAATGGATGGTTTTACCTATGTTGAAGAAGGAATAAAGAGAGGATTAGATGTGGATACTTTTGCACCAAGACTTTCTTTCTTTTTCAATTCCCATTTAGATTTCTTTGAAGAGATTGCTAAGTTTCGAGCAGCAAGAAGAATATGGGCAAGGGAGATGAAAAATAGGTATGGTGCGAAGAGAAAAGAATCTCTTTTGTTAAGATTCCATACCCAAACTGCAGGCTGTTCTTTAACTGCTCAGCAACCGGAAAATAATATTATCAGAACCGCCTATGAAGCCTTGGCAGCAGTATTAGGAGGAACACAAAGTCTTCATACTAATTCCATGGATGAAGCCTGGGCATTGCCAACTGAAAAGGCAGTATTAATCGCTTTAAGAACCCAACAGATTCTTGCTTATGAAATTGGTGTTGCCAATGTTATTGATCCCTTAGGAGGTTCCTATTATGTAGAATATTTAACAAGTAAATTAGAAGAAGAAGCCTATCGTTATTTTAATAAAATTGAAAAGATGGGTGGAATGGTGGCAGCAATTAAAGCGGGCTATCCGCAAAGAGAAATTGCTGAAGCTGCCTATCGTTATCAAAAAGAATTGGAAGAGAAAAAAAGAATTATTGTTGGAGTAAATGATTTTGTTTTAGAAAATGAAAAGATAGAGATACCTTTATTAAGAATTGATCCGGAAGTAGAAAGAAGGCAAATAGAGAGATTACAAAAGTTAAGAAAAGAGCGAGATAATATTGTCTGCGAAAGAAAGTTAAAAGAACTTAAAATGGCAGCAAAGAGTAATGAAAATATAATGTATCCGATTTTAGAATGTGCCCGTGCCTATTGTACTTTAGGAGAAATTATTGGTGCCTTAAAAGAAGTTTTTGGCGAATATAAAGAAGAAGCCTTTTTCTAAAAGGAGGTGAAAATGGAGAAAAAGAAGATTAAAATTTTAATTGCCAAACCAGGATTGGATGGACATGACCGAGGAGCAAAAGTAGTTGCTCGAGGTTTAAGGGATGCTGGTTTTGAAGTTATTTATACCGGTTTACATCAAACACCAGAAATGATTGTGAATACTGCTATTCAAGAAGATGTTGATATAATTGGTTTAAGTATTCTTTCTGGTGCCCATATGGCAATTTTCCCTGAAGTCTTGAGATTACTCAAAGAAAAAGGCGCTGCTAATATTCATGTGTTTGGCGGCGGTATTATTCCTGACGAAGATAAAGAAAAGCTATACCAAATTGGGGTGGGTAAACTCTTTGACCCGGGCACAAAAATATCAGAAATAGTAGAGTATATTAATAATCTATTTAAAGAAAAAGGCTCTGAATAGATTTAAGATAAAAATAGATAGTTTTCAATAACTTCGTAAATTGGTCCGGTAGAAGTTAAGGTGCTTTTAAATAGAGTAATTTTATCAATTAAAAAATCTTTACTTTTATATTTTAAAGTAAGATATTTCTCAGCATTAAAAACTGCTTTAAATCGACCAATTGTTAAATGGGGAGAAAATTCTCTCTCTTCCGGTTTAAAACCAATCTTTTTAAGTTCGTTATTTAATTTTTCAACCATTTGAGTTATTATCTCTTTATTTTTATTTATGCCTACCCAAAAAACCCTTGGCTTTTTAGCATTTGGGAAAAAACCAAAGTTTGTTAGATTTATATAAAAAGGTTTAAAATTGCTGCTTAGATTTTTTAAAATCTCTTTTACTCTGTTTATAAAATTTAAATCCTGTTCTCCTAAGAAAACTAAGGTAATATGAAGATTTTCTTTTTCTACCCATTTTACTGGCAAGTTATCTTTTTTGAAGTTTTCAATATGTTGATATACTTCGTTTTTAATCTCTTCGGGAATTTCTAAAGCAATAAATGAACGAATTTTATTCACTTTCTAAAACCTTTCTTAATAGATTCAAAGCCATCTGGGTTGCTTGTTCCTTAATCATTTTTCTTGTTCCTAAAAAATGATGCTCTTCAACAATTGTTTTCTTTTGATAAACAAGACCGATATAAACAAGTCCTACTGGTTTTCTTTCACTACTTGTTGGACCGGCAACACCGGTTGTAGAAAGACCAATATCTGCTTCGTAATAATTTCTAATTCCTTTTGCCATTTCCATTGCTGTTTCTTTACTTATTGCTCCGTATTCTTTTAAGGTTTCTTCTTTTACTTTACAGATTAACTTTTTAACCTCATTACTATAAGCAACGACACCACCAATATAATAGTCAGAACTGCCAGGAACATCAGTAATTTTATTTCCTAAAAGCCCACCGGTGCAGGATTCAGCGGTAGCTAAGGTTAAATTCTTTTTTCGTAAGATTTCACCAATCTTTTCCTCTAAACTTATATTTTCATAGCCATAGATATGCTCTTTTAAGCGAGAACTTATCTCTTTTTCACAAAAATTCACATCTTTTTTATCTTCACCGCTAATTTCAATATCAACACCAAGATGGGAAGGTAAATAGGATATTTGAATATTCTTAAATTTCTTCCGACAAATCTCTTCAATTCTTGTCATTATTTCTGATTCACTAATTCCTACGGTTCTAATAGTTTTGTAAATTCTTGGTCTTAACTTGAAACTATCTTCTAAAAAAGGAATTACACTATTTTCTAAAATTGTTTTTAACTCTTCAAAAACTCCCGGAAGTAAAATTATTACTTTTTTACCTTTTTTGATAATTAAACCTGGAGCAAAACCAATGGGATTTTCTAAGATGATTGCCTTTTTAGGTATTAATGCTTGTTTAATTGCAAATTCCGGCATCGGTCTTTTTAAAGTTTGATAATAATTTTCAATTTTATTTAGAATGTTTTCATCAATATAGGTTCTTAAAGAAAAATATTTACTTACGGTATCTCTGGTTATATCATCCTTGGTAGGTCCTAAGCCACCGCTAAGAATTATTACATCCGCTGTTAAAAGGGCATCATCCAATTCCTTTTTTAACATTTGAGAATCATCGTTAATCATTGAGATTTTTTCAATTTGAAAGCCGATTTTCATTAGGCTTTTTAAGATTTGATAAGAATTTTTCTCAATAACTTTTCCGGAAAGAATTTCTGAACCAGTTATAATTATTCGGGCTAATGCCATCAACGTAAAATAATCCTTAAACTAATGTTTGCTAAAACACCTGCTAAAACATCGTCTAAAATTACTCCCCAAGCACCAGTAATTTTTTCTGCTTTTCTTATAAAAGGGAGTTTAAAAATATCATAGAACCGAAATAAGAAAAATCCTAAAATAAGGATTTTTAAATTTATCTCCAGAAAAAAGAAAGTTGTTAATATTCCTAATACCTCATCGGCGGTTATCTTTTTGTTGTCTTTTCCCCATTCTTTTTCCAATTCATTTATTATAATTACACTCAGAAAAAGATAGCCAATAAAAAATAAAATATATAAATAAGAATTTTTAATAAGAAAAGGAAAAATTAGAGCAAAAAAGGAAGCATAGGTAGCGGGTGCACCCGGTAGAAAACCAAGAAAAAAAGTGGAGGCAAACATTTTTTTTATAAAATCCAAATCTTATCTCCGCGAAGGATATTTCCTTTCCCAATCCACTACTAAGGCAGTTACGATAAATATGGAAGAATAGGTACCGGTAATTATTCCTACCGAAAGAATTTTACCAAAATCTTTGATATCAGCCGTTCCTAAAAACCAAATAAGAAGACTGACAAAAAGGGTTGTTAAGGCGGTAAGGACTGTTCGGGAAAGAGTTTCATTAATACTTAAATTGGCAATATTTTCAAAGCCTTCTTTTCTCATTTTCTTTAAATTTTCTCTTACTCGGTCAGAGACAACAATTGAATCATTTACTGAATAACCAATAATTGTTAGTAAAGCAGCAACTATGGGAATATTTATCGTGGTTTTGGTGATAACTGTGAAACCAATACTAATAATGGCATCATGAACCAAAGCTAAAATAGCTGCAGTGCCAAATCTAAAATTAAAACGAAAAGAGACGTAGATAAGAATTCCCACAATACCAATAATTAAAGCAATCAAAGTAATTCTTTGTAATTCTTTGCTAACCCTTGGTCCGACAATCTCTTCTTTTAGAA
>JBDRVL010000045.1:0-5348 GCA_039801845.1 Caldifarciminota bacterium
ATCATTTTTTGGTGTTTCCAAGATTGCTGGCAGATGTTTCAATAATGGATGGTTTAGAATAATCTTAAATCCTTCTTTACCAATCTTACCTTTACCAATATGCCAATGCCTATCAACTCTGCTTCCCAAATCAGTTTTTGAGTCATTTAAATGTAAAAGATGTAATTTTCTTAAACCGATTAACTCATCCAATTCCCTTAATGTTTTATCCAAACCTTCTTTTGTCGCAATATTATAACCAGCCTCAAAAATATGGGCGGTATCAATAACAATCCCTACCCTTTCTTTATCTTCAACTAAATCAATTATCTTCTTAATACTTTCAAAGTTATAGCCGACTTCACTTCCCATTCCGGCAGTATTTTCTAAAAGAAGCATTACCTTATTTTTCACTTTCAAAAAGGCTTCATTTATTCCCAAGGCAACATTTTTTAAAGCCGTCTCTTCATCGGTTGCCATTCTTTTGCCAATATGCATAACCACATAATTAGAACCTAAAATTTCTGCCCTTTCTAATTCGGCAATCAATGCCTGGATAGATTTTTTAAAAATTGTCTTTTTACCCGAAGCCAAATTTGGTAAATAAGGCATATGGACAAAGACCGGATAAATTTTATTTTCTTCAATCTCTTTTTTAAATATCTCAACTTCTTTTAAATTTAATTTAGAAATCCGCCAGCCCCTGGGATTTGTTGAAAAGATTTGAATTGTTTCACACTCTCTTTTCTTTGCCCTTTCCACAACTTTTTTAAATCCACCACTAATGGCAATATGAAAGCCAATCCTCATAATTTGATTTTAATAAAATCAATTTAAAAGTCAAGAGTTGCTAAGCCAATTTTTCTTATTTTAAATTTTAATTTCCTATAAAATTCTAAACCAGCCAAATTTTTTATTCCCACTTTTAATTCAATTCTCTTTACTCCCCATTTTCTAAATATTTTCTGAGAGAAGTTAATTAAACCTTTACCAATACCTGCCATTCTAAAAGGTTTTAAGACAAAAAGTAAACTAATAACCCCAACCTTTTGGATTTCTTCCTCATAATTATCAAAATACCAACCCATTGACAAAGTTCCCACTACCTTTCTTTCCTTTTTAGTAAGAGCAATAATAGTAGCAAAATTGTCTCTTTTAGCTAAATTGATTTTCTGCCATTTTCTTTTAATTGTTTTATAAGATGATAAAGAGATAAATATTTCCGGTTCTAACTTTTGACATTCCATTTCAAAATCTATAATTTTCTCTTTATCTTTATTTTTTGCTAATCGGTAAAATACTTCTATTTTCTTCTTTGGTGGTTTTTTAGATTTTACAAATTTATCTTTTTTGGCATCCCAAAGATAATAAGGCATAAATTATAGTTTTACCAGATATTTCTCAAATCCAAGAACAAAATATCTTTTACCTTTTTTAATTATTTTATGCCCTTCTTTTTCCAAAAGAACTTTTTGGAATTCTATGCCACCGGGATATTTGGGATTTATTTCGCCACCGGTTTTTAAAGTTCGCCAGTAAGGGGTAATATCTTTATTACCTTTGGTTTTTGCTTCTTCTGCGGCATAAGCAGCAATCCAAGAAAAAATTCCGGTAGTTAAGGGGCAACAAATTGTGGCATTATGTTTTCGGGCAAGGAATTGGCGGATTTCGTTAATAGTAATAAGTTTTCCTTTCGGAACTTTTTTCATAATCTCATCTACTTCTATAGGTGATGGAATTAATAAGGTATCACCAATTTTTACTTTTAGTCTATTAGCCATTTTAGGATTTGATTTTTACTATTTTTGGCAGGTCTTTACTATCTAACAATTTTTCCTGCCAAGATTTTTGTTTTTTAGTCATTTTTAATCTCCCATTTTTTTCTTACCCATTTTTCTATTCCCATTTTTTTAATCTCTTTTAAAACTTTTACTTTATTTTTAAAAGGCTTTTTTTTATAATATTGGCAAGGAAATTCTTGACATTCATAACAGAATTCTAATTCTTTCTTCTCACAACATTTTCTAACCGGACAATTCTGCCAGCCAGAACCTTGTTTACAAGTAAACATACAGAAACAATTTTTAGATAGATATTCAAGAATTTTTAGAAAATTATTAAAATCATAGCCTTTTTTATTCCTAAACCCTAATTCAATTTCCCAGTGTTCTTTTAGAATGTTAAGAAGTTCTTCCGCTGATTTTTTAATCTTTCCGGAATGATAATCACATTTAAGGCAATATATTCCACAATAACTTATCGCCTTTTCTTTTTGATAATTCATCTTTAATATTTTAATTCTTTAATTTTAAAAAGCAAATTATTTGATTATCAATTTTTTTGACATTGGAATTTTAGGGATTATAATTTGTTTATGAAGCATTATTTTATTTTGGTTTTTATCACTTCCCTTTTTGGTCGGATAAATGTTGAATGGCGATTAGTTGGTATGGGTGGAGGTGGTTGGTTTACTACTGTTGCTATTGATACTTTAATTCCTGGGACAGTTTATGTGGGCTCAGATGTTGGTGGTTTTTACAAATCAACCAATTACGGTGCTTCCTGGCGGGTTTGTAATAATGGTTTAATTGATTATTATGTGGAAAAGATTTTACCGGATCCACGAAATCCGGGAGTAATTTATCTCGGCACTTGGGGAGGTATTCATAAATCAACGGATGGTGGTGAAACTTGGCAACCAAAAAGAAATGGTTTTCCTCTACCTAATAGAAATCAATATACCGCTCCTATTGGAGCTTTAGCAATCCATCCTGATGATTCAAGGATAGTTTATGCGGGAATTGGAATGCCTAGGCTTGGTTATAAAGATAGTACTCGTTGGTGGTTAATTCAAGTTAAAGGCACAATTTATAAAACCACCGATGGCGGTGAAACCTGGCGACCAATAAGAAATACTGGGATAGATACCAATGCCCTTTTTTATGATTTGATAATTAATCCTAAAAATCTTAATGTGTTATATGCTGCTACTCATTTAGGAGTTTATAAAAGCACTAATGGTGGAGATTCTTGGCGGTTAAAAAATAATGGTCTTCCGCCAACTCCCGAAAGTGTAGTCGTGAGGAGTATTACTATTGACCCAAATGACACTACCCGAATCTATGTAGCAGTGGGACCGGATTTAGACCAAATGCGAAATTCTATTTGTAGCGGAATTTGGTTTTCAACTAATAGTGGCGAAAATTGGTATCCCTGCACAACCGGTATAAGTAGAAATAATTTTCGTCGGATAATTGTTAATCCGAAAAATCCTTGGGTACTTTATGCTGGTGCTCTTTATGGTGTTCAGGCGGGAGTTTATAAAAGTACTGACCGTGGAAATAGTTGGACAAGAATAACAACAGAACAAAATGTCCATAGGGGCTGGATTCGTTTTTGGGAAATTTCACCTGATGGACTTGCTCTTGATAATCGAGATACCACAATGATTTTTTACACCAATTCTCACGCAGTAATAAAAACCACTAATTTCGGCAATAGTTGGTTTCCTTGCTATACCGAATCAGTAGGACCGAATGATAACTGGCGAGGAACAGGATTAGAAGTAACTTGTGTTCGGCAAGTTGTTTCCGACCCAATTGATTCCAACATTGTTTATGTTGCTCTTTCTGATGTCGGACTTTGGAAAACCACTGACCGGGGTTATTCCTTTCGCTATATTCACGGACCGATGCGGGATTCAGGAAACACTACTTATTATCTTGCTATTCATCCTAATAATCATAATATTTTATATGCCGGAACAGGCCCTTGGCATAGAATTTATGGTAAACTTTGGCGTTCAACTGATGGGGGCGAAACTTGGCATCTTCTTTATGGATTACCGGATACTGCTTACAAAAGTCCAATTCTTATTCATCCAAATAGTAGAGAAGATTCAACGGTTCTTTATGTTTGGGTGAGTAGATATGGTGTCTATAAATCAACCGATGGGGGCGAAAGCTGGGAAAGAAAAAATAATGGTTTAAATATTCCTTTGGCAAGTGATTCCTTTACCCATAGTCATCCACAAATGATGGCGATGGATATTAATAATCCGGAGATACTTTATTTATGTTTGCCCAAAAGAAGAAAGCTTTATAAAACAATTAATGGTGGTGATACATGGTTTGAACTTCCTTTACCCCGAAGCAATTTGGAAACTTGGGGAGTAGCAGTTTCGCCGATTAATAGTGCAGTCTTTCTTTGGACAAGGGCTAGTATATATGGCGGTCTTTACCGTTCCTTTAATGGAGGACTCTCTTGGGATTCCTTACCAATTTTTCGGATAGATGGTTACGACCCTTGTATCCGGACAGTTGGTTTAAGCCCCTTTGATGTTAATTTGGTAGTCTTAGGCACTTTATCTTGGGCAACTCATGATTCCAGCACAGGTTTGGGAGTTTATATTTCTACCGATTGTGGAGAAACTTGGCAAGATATAAATGAAGGTTTGGGTATCTTGCGGACCTTTTATTTAACTTTTGATTTACATAACCCCCGAATTATTTATTTAGGTACCTCCGGTAATGGTGTATTTGTTTGCCTTTTGCCAGAGATAGCGAAGATTAAAGAAAAGGAGAGAGAAAAAGGAAATCTAATTAAATTTGATACCCAAGTTGATTTGGTTAATAAAAAAATTATAATCTCTTTTAACCTTCCAATTAAAAGTAATGTGAATCTTAATATTTATAATCTTAATGGTCAAATTGTAAGTAAACTATGGAAAAAGTCTCTACCAGCAGGTAATTATAATTTTGTCCAAAATTTTCTGTTTAAGAAAGGAGTTTATTTTTTAGTTCTTTATGTAGGAGAAAATAGAATTTCAAGAAAGTTAATTCTTATTTATTAAAGATATTTCTAACTAATTTCTTCCAAAACTTTATTAAGACATTTAATAAAATACTCATTCTCTTTTGGTGTGCCAATAGTAACCCTTAAGGCATTAGGAAAATCATATTCTTTTAAGGTTCTCGTTATTACTCCTAATTTTAATAGTTTTTCAAAAATAATTTTGGAATCAACGGAAAAATTAAGGAAAATAAAATTAGCATAGGTCTCTAAGAAAAAGACTTTTTTTATTTTTTGTAATTCTTTATAAAGATATTTTTTACCCATTTCATTATTTCTGATACTTTTCTTTACAAAAGTTTGGTCATCCAAAGCAGCAATAGCGGCAATTTGGGCAATTCTATTTACATGGAAAGGATAACGAACTTTGTGTAATGCCTGAATTATTTCCGGTTTGGAAAAGCCATAACCAACCCTTAAACCAGCAAGTCCATAAATTTTTGAGAAAGTTCTTAATATTAAGACATTTTTCCCTTTTCTTAAATAACGAAAAGAATCGGGATATTTCTTTTCCAGAA
>JBDRVL010000046.1:0-5259 GCA_039801845.1 Caldifarciminota bacterium
CTTTTACACTATTTTTAAAATAAAGGAAGTTCTTACAAAAAGGTTTAAAATATTCCAAACAATAACAACCAATAATTAAGGAAATCTTATAATTAATAGAAAAATAATTGGGCGTAAAGGAAGCCTGATAAATTTTTTTTATTTCTTGATTGTTAATATCATTAATAATTTCGGAAATAATATTTGGTAAAAAGCCAATTACGAGTGACAAATCTTTTTCTTTTAAACTTTCTAATAACGAAGGCTGATAATAAAAATAATGAGTTATTAGAGGACCAAAAAGAAAAAGTTTCTTTTTACTATTGAGAATTTCTTCTGTTAAAAAATTAATCGTTGGAAAATCGGTTGAAAAATCACAATGAAGAAAAATATATTCATAATTATTTAACTCTAATCTTCTTATTCTTAAATCTTGATAATCAAAATCTAAAAAATTTTTCATTTGGATAATCTCTTCTTTTTCTTTTAAAAAGTAATTAGCCCCTTTCGGTGGAAAATTTTCTTGGTAAGAAAGGTTTAAAAAAGGCGAATATAAAAAAAGGAATTTTTTCATTTTGTTTTAAAAATTCGGGAAAGGTCATTATAGAAAGTGAAAAGGATTAAAAGCATAATTATTACCCAACCAATGGTAATGGCGGTATTCAACTCTTTTTTTGTTAATCTTCTTTTCATAATATGTTCAATTATAAAAATCAATCCCCGACCACCATCTAAAACTGGAATTGGTAAAATATTAACCACAAAGAGGTTGATTGCTAATAGTCCGAATAGCGCTAAAAAATATTCCCATCCCCAACGAAGGCTTTCGTAAGTTAACTGGGCAACCATAATCGGACCGCCCAAAGTTTTACGGGAAATCTCACCAGTGATTAATTTGTAGAGTACCACGAAAGTCTGAATAATTACATAACCACTACGTATGAAGGCTTGATAAAAGGCTTGGAAAAAATTTATTTTTTTCTTTGGTAA
Source organism: Caldifarciminota bacterium (assembly GCA_039801845.1). Lineage (GTDB taxonomy): Bacteria > Hydrothermota > Tepidihabitantia > Tepidihabitantales > DTDR01 > DTDR01. Next base: position 970 of record JBDRVL010000046.1, read on the forward strand.
ATAAACCCAAATGCCAATTTGACCAATCTTTTTTGAAGAAGTATCCGAAGAAACTAATTGAGGAGTAAGATAAGTTGAGAAAACGCCTTTTCGGCGATAGGTAATTTTTATCTCTTTTCCTCCGGAATTTCTTATTTTTTCAATCAAATTTTCCCAACTATAGATAAAAGTATCATTAATCGCAATAACCGTATCGTTAGGTAATAAACCAGCCTTATCGGCTGGACTTCCTTTTTTAACCCTTTCAATGATTGGCAAGATTAGAGGAGAAAGATTGCGAAAACTATCGTTTATTACCCAAGAAAAATTAATCAATTTTCCTTTTCTCAAAATAGAAAAAAGGGCTTCTTTATTTAAATTTTTCTCTAAAATCTCATAGGCGTCCTCAAAAGAATTGATTGTATCATTATTAATAGCAATTAAAATATCTTCTTTTTCGAAATAACCAACTTTCTTTTCAAAATTGATTATTGGTGGCGAATATTTCATTCCAAATAAAAAATATAAAAGGAAAATAAGAAAAATTCCTAAAACTAAATTGGCAAAAGGACCCATAAAAACTACCATTAATTTTCTTCCAGTCGGTTGAAGTAAAAATCCGCCTTCTTCCTCTTCTTCTTCACCTTTTAATTTTATATAACCACCCAAAGGTATTAAGGAGATAGAGTAACTTGTTTCTTTAATCTGCTTTGTTATTAAAGGTGGCCCAAAACCAATAGAAAATTTCTCCACCGGAATTTTATAAATCTTGGCAGTGATTAAATGACCAATTTCGTGAATAGTAATCAAAATACCAATAACAATTGCCACTATCAATAAATTCATTTTATCTCCTTTTCATTTTATTTATTAAACTGTTGGCATAATTTCTTGCCCAATTTTCTACCTGAATTAATTCTTTTAAATTAGGATTTAAAATCTTTTTATGGACTTTTAAGGTTTTTTTAATTATTTTTATAATATCAGTGAATTTGATATTACCTTTTAAAAAATTTTCTACCGCCACTTCATCAGCGCCAACCAAAACCGCCGGTAGCGAAGTATCTTTTTGTAAAAAATCAACCAATTCTAAAGCAGGAAAATCTTTTTTATTTGGTTTAATTAGGGCTAAATTTAAAGAAAAATCCTTTATTTCGTTATCAAAAATATTATAGTTTTTATTTACCATTTTAGAAAGAGCATAAGAAAGGAAAATTTTCATATCTGGTTTCGTTAACATTCCGTAGATAGTTCCATCAAAATTTTCAATAAGTCCGTGGATTATTCCTTGGGGATGGATAAGAATGTCAATCTTTTCGATTGGTAGGTCAAAGAAATAACTGGTTTCCATTATTTCAAAAATTTTATTAATGAGGGTTGCTGAGTCAATAGTAATTTTTTTCCCCATTTTCCAAACAGGATGGGAAAGGGCTTCTTTTACCGTAATTTTGTCTAAATCTTTTTTGGAAGCAAAAAAATAACCACCAGAAGCAGTAAGAATGACCCTTTTTAGATTTTTATTGCCGAAATTATTTAAAAGGGAATGGATGGCTACCAATTCGGAATCAATAGGAATAATTTCTATTCTTTCTTTTTTTGCTAACTGGAAAATTGGTGAACCAAAAGCAACAATCAATTCCTTAGAAGCCAAGGCAATTTTTTTTCTTTTTTTAATTGCTAAAATTAAGGCTTTCAATGATTTTGTCTTGGCAGCAAGAAAGAGAATTCCGTCTACTTCCGGATGGGCAACAATCTCTAATAAACCATCTTCACCATAAACAACTTTACAATTCTTCGGAAAATAATTCTCCTTAAAACTCTTGTAAGCATTAAGATCATAGATTTGTAAATAGCGGGGCTTATATTTTTTTACCTGGTTTATTAATAAATCAATATTTTTCTCACAGGAAAGAGCGAAGATATTAAATTCTCTTTTTAATTTATCAATAACTTCTAATGCCTGTCTTCCTAAAAATCCGGTAGAGCCAATTATTGCCAAATTTAATTTCATAATAGATTTTTTATCAATGCCAAGTCTTCTTTCGTAGTAATTTTTATATTCTTTTTGTCGCCATCAAAAAGATAAACTTGAAAACCAGCCTTTTCTAAAAAGAAGGAATCATCAGTCCCTTCCCATCTCTCTCTTTTTGCTAATTGATAAGCCTTCTTTAAAATTCCAATTTCAAAAAATTGAGGAGTTTGAATCCGATAAATATTTTCTCGGTCTAAAGTGGTAATTACCTTTTTATTAAAAACTATTTTTAAGGTATCTTCGCTTTTTATTCCCAATATTACTGCTTTATATTTTTCTACCAATTTAAAACCCCGATTAATAAAATTTGGTGTGATTAATGGTCGGGAAGCATCGTGGATTGCTACATAACCCTCATTTGGTAAAAATCTTAATGCCTTCCTAACCGAATGAAAACGTTCTTTTCCGCCAGCGATCACTTTCTTTACTTTCTTAAAGGATAATTTTTTAATCCAATACCAAACTTCTCTTCTTTTTTCTCTTAAAGTTACCACAAAAATTTCATCACAAAGGGATTTTTCAAAAGCTCTTACGGAATAGATAAAGAGAGGGATATTTTTAACAAAAAAAAATTGTTTTAAAAATCCAAATCTTTTTCCCTTACCTGCGGCAAGAATTATGCCATATTTTTTCATTTAAAATAGTCAATCTTAATTGCTTGTCGCACTTCTTTTAAAGTTTCTTCCGCAATCTTTTTGGCTTTCTTTGTTCCTTCATAAAGGATTTCCATCACTTCTTTTTTTCTCTCTTCGTAATATTTTCTTTTCTCGCGGATTGGTTCTAAAATTTGATTAAGAACCTCAATTAATTTCTCTTTACAAGCCACACAGCCAATTTTACCCTGCCGACAATTCTCTTCAATCTCTAAATAATTATCTTGATTAAAGGCTTTGTGATAGGTAAAAACAGTACAAACTTCTGGATGTCCTAAATCAGTAGGATGGATTCTTTTTGGGTCGGTTACTGCTCTTTTAATTTTTTTACTTATCTCTTCAAAAGAATCGCCCAAATAAATACAGTTACCCAAACTTTTGCTCATTTTTGTTCCACCATCCAAACCTGGTAATCGGGGTGTGTGAGACAAAAGAGGCTCTGGTTCCACAAGGACTTCACCATATAATTGGTTAAATTTTCTCACAATCTTTCTGGTCAATTCAATATGGGGAAGTTGGTCCTCACCAACTGGAACTAAATTTGCCTTACAAAAAGTGATATCGGCTGCCTGACTTACCGGATATCCCAAAAATCCATAAGGCATACTCTTCTCAAAATTATACTGTTTTGCTTCGGTTTTAATCGTTGGATTATGAGAAAGTAAATTAACCGAAACAAGCATTGAATAATAAACCGTAAGTTCGGCAATTTCTGGTATCATTGATTGAATAAAAATAGAAGAAATCTCCGGATCAATTCCGCAAGATAAATTATCAATCGCCACTTCTAAGACATCTCTTTTTAATAATTCCGGATGTTCAAAATTTGTGGTTAATGCTTGGACATCAGCAATAATAATAAAAGTTTCGTATTCCCTTTGTAATTTCACTCGGTTAATAATTGTGCCGACATAATGTCCTAAATGGAGCGGTCCAGTAGGTCGGTCACCAGTTAAAATCCTTTTTTTCATAATTAATATTATAATTTAGAATTTAAAAATTGTCAATATTATTGACTATCTATGGAAAGCAAAAAATCTTGCCTGCTTTCTTTTGTTTATTTTAAAATTACAATCTTTTTCGGTTTTTAGAAAATAGATGCCTTTCTTTAACTTCTTTTCTTTTATAATTTTGCCAGTTATGTCGTAGATTTTCTTGCCTTCAAAAGAGAGATTTTTTATTCCCTTTGTTATTTATTTCTCTTCATTTATACCTGTGCCATAAAACTGATAAATACCTAAACCCGCATTTCCATCAGCAACATAGGCATAGGAAGAAGAGACATAAACACTATAAGCATAGCCTGGTGTATAATAATAGCCCACCTCTCTTGGATTACTTGGATTAGAAATGTCTATCACCCTTAAACCAGCATAATCAGTGGCAACATAGGCATAGGAAGAAGAGACATAAACACTATAAGCATAGCCTGGTGTATAATAATAGCCAACCTCTCTTGGATTTGTCGGATTAGAAATGTTTATCACCCTTAAACCACCCCAACCATGAGCAACATAGGCATAGGAAGAAGAGACATAAACACTATAAGCATAGCCTGGTGTCTCATAATAGCCCACCTCCCTTGGATTACTTGGATTAGAAACATCTATCACCCTTAAACCAGCA
>JBDRVL010000047.1:0-5175 GCA_039801845.1 Caldifarciminota bacterium
AGGAATAATAGAATCGGTAGCATCTAAATCAGTAATTTTATAAGTACTTATATCAACAGTATCATCGGAAGTATTATAAACTTCCACAAATTCATTTCTATCTTCGGGATAATATCTTCCGGTTTTACCTTTAGGATTTGACATTACCTCGGTAATAACCAATTTTGAATAGAAAAGGATTAAAAAAATAAGAAGCATATAAAATTATAAAACTTAAGTATTAAAAGTCAAAAAAATAAAACCCTTGACATTTTTAAAATTTTTATTATAATATATATAGAGGTGTGTGTTAAAAAGGAGGGATGATGTTAGAAATGGAGGGAATTAAATTTCGTCGTTTAGAATGGATGGATTATTATTTTATTGAAGATGAAAAAAAACCAGGGGTTTTTTTGTTATCCAATGATGGTGAAGTGCCGATAAAAATTGGTCGCGCGGACGAAGACCTTTACGGAACTTTAAAAGAAATAACAGAAACCGTAAGAGGAATTGATGCGGCTTATGCTTATTTCTGGGCAAAGACAACTGAAACCGCTTATGAAGCCTTTTTATTAGAATGTGAATTGTGGCATCGATTAAATCGTAATGGTCAACCTCATCCTATTCCTAAAGAACCTGATTGGCAATGTCCTTTATGCGACAAAGACTAATTTACCAAGAGATGTAAAAATAATATATTTTTCAACTTCTTTATTAAAAATTTTCTTTAAGGCAAGTTCATAAATCTTCAATTGGGGAAGATAACCTCTGGCAATCTTTTCAATATCTTCTTCTTTAATGGGAAAAGTTTTATAATCGTATAAATAGATTTTATTATCTTCAATGATTATTTTATCAATTCGACCGGAATATAATTTATTTCCCTCTTTAAGAATAAAGGGAAGTTCGGAAAAACTATTTTCTTTTCTTTCCACAATTTTTAATAAACCTTCTTCTTTTAATTTTTTCCAATGTTCCTGAATTGTTTTTACCCATTTTTCTAAATCGAGACTACTAATACCTTTTCTCTTTAGAAGTTCTCTACCCCGATTTTCAATTTCTTTTTCATCCAAATTTAAATAGCCTTTACTTATCTCATCTAAAAGGATATGCAAAACCTCACCAAAAATTATCCATTCTAAAGAATGGCGTCTTCTTTCTTTGGGCAAAATTTCAGTAACTTCTATGTATTCCGTTCTTTTCTTCAATTTGATTGATTTACCAATTATTATCTCCCGAGTTTCCTTATCTTCTCTTATTTCTCTTTCTCCTTTTATTTTTTCGTATTCATTCTCCACTTCTTCTTTGGTTAAAACTCTAACTCCGTCAATTTTCTTTCCCAATTCATAATGGTTATTAATCTTTTTAATTTGAAGTTTATCTATCAGCCAAAGTAATTTTGATTCATTTATCTTATTACTTAAAACACCTGTAAGATAAAGGGCATCCTGCGCCCGGGTAATAACAACATAAAAGATTCTTTTTTCTTCCTCTATTTCTTTATTTTGGTGAATTATAAAATCTTCGGAATTCTGGCGACAATCTCCTATTCCTTCTCCCACATATCTTACCTTATTTTCATTTTCTTCAATAAAAAGAAAGGATTGATTTAATCGTGGCCGTACCGGTTCATCTAAAAAAGGAACGAAGACTACTGGGAATTGAAGACCTTTTGCTTCATGAATAGTCATTATTTTTACTACATTCATCTCTTCGGTATTGATATTTGCCTTAGGTTCATCTTCTTTAACAAATTGGAAGAATTGGATAATTCCCAAAAGAGTCTGGTTTTCGCCTTCTAATTTTTCTAAGAGATTTAGAAACTTTTTAACATTAGCCCTCCTTTGAGGATCGGTTAAATATTTATAAACTTCTCTTCCTCTCAATACTTTTTCAATGAAAACTGACAATCTTTCTTTTTGATATTCTTTTAAAACTGATTTTAAATATTCAATATCTTTCTTTCTCTCTTCATTACAATGTTGAAAATAATTTAATAATTTTTCATAAAGATTTAAACCATCTTCTTGATTAATTTTTATAATCTCTTCGTCACTAAAATTAAACAAGGGACTTTTTAACAAAAGATAAAGATTGTAGGAAGAAGTGGGCTCACTTAAAAACCTTATAAAACTTAAAAGAAATTGAATCTCTGGTTCGTCATAAAAACCGGTCCCTTTAACAACAACAAAGGGTATATTATATTCTCTTAATTTCTCTTCTAAAATTCTTAAATGGGTTCTTTTTCTTATTAGAATTGTAATGTCTTTATAATCACAAATATATCTCTTTTCCTCATTTAAATTATAAAGTTCTAAATGGTTAACTATTGATTTTATTTTTTTACAAATAATTTCTGCCTCTAACTTTCTTTTTTCCTCAGTTTTATTATTTACTTCAAGTAAAATGATTTCTACATTGCCGATTGCTTCGTTATTTCTTCTTTTTAAGAAAGGGGTATAACTCTTACCAAAGAGTTCAGAAAATAAGATATTAGTAAAATCAATAATTGCTTTTAAACTTCGGTAATTGTCTTGGACAATTTCTAATTGAAAATTTTCCCAAAGCCATTCTTTTAATTTCTTTTGGGCATAATTCACGATTTCCACATTGGCACCTCGAAAATAATAAATAGATTGTTTTTCATCACCAACTAAAAAAAGGGAAGGAGTTATTCCCAATTCACTTTTTCTTCCTTTGCCTGCCCGCCATTCTTCAGTAAGTTTATCAATTATTGCCCATTGTAAATAATTAGTATCCTGAAATTCATCTACTAAGATGTGATCGGTTCTTTCATCAAAGGCATCTAAAATATTATTAAATTCCGGATGTTCTTTTAGAAGAAAGTAAGTAAAAAGTTCTAAATCCGAAAAATCTAAAATCTCCCTTTTTAATTTTTCTTCTTCATAAAATTTCTCAACTTTCTCTTTAAAAAAGAGAAAGGCGATATTGCCTAATTTTTTACTTAAAATTTTCTCCATTTCTTTTTTATTATTTTTATCTATTTTGTTAATTTTTTCTTCAACTATTATTGCTCTTTTAGAAAACAGTCTTTTATCAAAAAAAGGAAGTAAAAAATCTCTTTTTAATTTTTCATAACCTTTAAAACCAAATTGAATAAAGAAATTAAGAAGAAGCGCATAAAATTCTTCACCTTCTTGTAAAGAACGAAGGGCATTAGCAATTGCCTTTTCATAAAGATTACGGGGATATTCAACCACATCAACATAAGAAGAAAGGTTTAAGAAAAAGGAAAACCTCTTAATTAGAGAGAGGCAGAAAGAATCAATTGTCGAAATTCTAATTTTATTTAAATTCTCTTTTAATTTTTTAAATAGCCCTTCGTCTTTCTTTGCCAGGTTGAAAATTCTTTCTTTCATTTCGTAAGCCGCCTTTTCAGTAAAAGTAATTGCCAAGATTTTTTCAATAGGTACCCCCATTTTTAAAAGTTCCAAATAATTTTCGGCTAATCTTTTGGTCTTGCCACTTCCGGCTGGTGCCAAAATCAATCTTGCTTTCATATTTACTCTCTTCCGCAGAGAAATTGATAACTACACATATAACATCTATTTTTATCCACTTCCTCAACCGAAAAATCTCCTTTTCTTAATCTTTCTACACTTTCTTTTACTGTTGATAAGAGATATTCTTCCATCTCTTTTATTTCCTTTTCTTTTGGTGTATTCAATTTTGCTTCCGGCAAATAGTAGATTCCTAAATTTTCACATTTTAAATCATTTATTTTGTTCCATAAATAAGAATAGGCGAAAATTTGAATTAAGTCTTTCTCCTGTTTCATTTGGCTTAAAGAAAAAGGTTTTTGCGTCCCTGTTTTGTAATCTATAATAAAAATACCGCTATTACTTTTATCAATTCGATCGATTCTTCCTTTTAAATATATTCCGTCCAGTATCTCACCTTTAATGGAATATTCCATTTTTGCTGGCCAAGGCAAAAATCCTTTTTTTCGCAAATCTTTTTCAACTTCTAAAATTTGAGGAATCATTTTTTCAAACAATCTGGTGATAAAATCTTTCCAAATCGGCAAAAGTTCAAAACTCACTTCTTCTGCTAATGTTTCATTAACTTTTTGTTTGATCACTTCCGGTAGTTTTTCAATATCGGGTACTTCGGTCTGATAAAGTTTTTGCATTACTGAATGAACGAACCTTCCCCACTCCCATCTTTCTATTGCGACCGATTTCTCCTCTTCTAAAGAAAGACCAATAGCTTCTTCCAAATAAAATTGAAAGGGACATTTAAGATATTTTACTAACTGAGTTATTGAAAGAGGATTCTCTTTTGTAGCCCAATTTTTCAAACTAATTTCGGTTTTCTTTATCTCAAAAAAAGGAACTTCTTCTTTACCTTTTAATATTTGAAACTCTTCTACACTCAAAATTTGCTTTATCTCTCCTGGTTTTATCTTCTCTCCTTCTAAAAAAGGAGTTGGTAATACGGGATTTTCGCTTTCGTAATTGTGGGTAGAAAGATAACAATTTTTTTGAGCAGTTTTTAAGAAAGAATATAAATAACTTTTTTCCCGAAAAAGATGAAGGTCGGAATTGGGCAAATTAAATTCTTTTTTTAAATATTCAGGAATTAAGGGTTCGGGATGGTAGCGACCAGGAAGGTCTTCTTCTACTAAACCAAATAGATAAAATTCACAATCTTTTATAAATGAAAAATCCCAAATTACCAAATCGTGAAGGTCAATTACTTTTATTCCAGAAAAATCTTTTTCAATTCTAATTGGTGTATAAGTGAAATGATAATCAATAATTTTAATAAATTTCGGAAAATCAACAGGAATAACAAAATCTTCCAGATGGGACAAAATTTCATAAAATTTTAAAAGACCTTCATAGACAATTTCATTATAATTTCCTTTTTTGAGAAATCCTAACTGATTAAGGAATTTCCGAAAATCAGAAATAAATTCATTTAGATAATTATTTTTTGTTAGTTCCTCACTCAGTTTAAAGAAATTTTCAATATCTTTCATTACCTTATCTACCACTCCTCTTTTTATCAATTCTTTTATTTTTAAATCATTAGTTTTCAAAAGAATATTTTTTAGAGAAAGCCAATCACTTTTTCCATAAATAACTCGTGCCATTTTTGACAGAAAATTTATATATTTTCTTGTTTCCCAAGAAAATTCTTCTAAATAAGGTAAAGAAAAAATTAAAGAAG